>CAXUCT010000421.1:0-2029 GCA_964249415.1 uncultured Bryobacteraceae bacterium
ATCCTCTTGCGGACACCTGGGTGTTCAAGGGCAAGGTGAGTGATCGTACGGACAAGTGGGCTATCGATGCATCGGCCTTTGAAGCGAACGGCCAAAAGTACATGATCTGGTCTGGTTGGAAGGGGGATGTTGACGGCGAGCAGGACATCTATATCGCACGACTCAAAAAACCCTGGAGGATAAAAGGACGGCGTGTGAAACTATCGAGCCCACAGCTCAATTGGGAACAGTTCGGCGACTTGCCAAACGACAATCCGGCGCACGTCAACGTGAATGAAGGCCCGGAGGTTCTTGAGCACGGAGGCAAGATCTTCTTGATCTACTCCGCCAGTGGTTGCTGGACGGACCACTATGCGCTGGGCATGTTGACCGCTTCAGCGGATGCCAATCTGCTTGATCGGAGGTCCTGGACGAAGTCGCCGCAACCGGTATTTTCGGAGTCGCCCGCTGCACATGCATTCGGCACAGGGCACAACACGTTTTTCAAATCGCCCGACGGCCAGCAAGACTGGATCATCTATCACGCGAACCCGGAAGCGGGCGAAGGCTGCGGTAATGTGCGGTCTCCGCGGGCTCAGCCGTTCAGCTGGAAAGCGGACGGAACTCCGGATTTTGGTGCACCGGTTCCGCTCGGCACGCCGCTGGAAAAGCCATCGGGCACAGTGCAGTAACTATTCGACTGTGACGCTCTTGGCCAGATTGCGTGGTTGGTCCACGTCGCAGCCGCGCCGCACTGCAATGTGATACGCCAGCAGTTGCAGCGGAATCATCTCGAGCAGCGGCAGCAGCAGTTCGCGCGTCGGCGGAATGGTGATGAGATAATCGGCCATCTTGGCCACTTCCTCGTCGCCTTCGCAAGCGATGGCAATCACCACGCCACTGCGAGCTTTCACTTCCTGAATATTCGAAAGCGTCTTCTCGTAATGAACCTGGCTCTCTTCCGATTCCTGGTCGCGCGTGGCCAAGATCACCACCGGCAGGTTCTCGTCAATAAGCGCATTCGGGCCGTGCTTCATCTCACCCGCCGGATACCCTTCGGCGTGAATGTAGGAGATCTCTTTCAGCTTCAGAGCGCCTTCAAGCGCAATCGGGAAATGAATGCCGCGCCCCAGATATAGGAAGTCCTGCGAACGGAATAGTTTCCGCACCAGCTCTTCGTAGACGGCGGTATTCGCCAGCACTTGCTCCAGCTTGCCGGGTATCTGTGACATCTCTCCCACCAGCGTGGAGGAGGCTTCCGGACTGAGCGTGCCGCGCACCTGGCCCAGGTACATGCCGAAGATCAGCAGGGCCATCAATTGGGATGTGAATGCTTTGGTAGAGGCGACGCCGATCTCCGGGCCCGCATGCGTCAGCAGCGTTCCCGCGGCCTCGCGCGTGATCATGGAACCCACTACGTTGCAGATGGCCAGGGTCTTTGAGCCTTTCCCCTTGGCCTCGCGTTGGGCAGCTAGCGTGTAGGCCGTTTCTCCCGATTGCGAAATCACAATCGTCAAAGTATTCGGTGCAATGATGGGGTCGCGATAACGAAACTCGCTGCCGTAATCCACTTCCACTGGAACGCGTGCCAGCCGTTCAATCAAGTATTTTCCCGCCAGCGCCGCGTGCCAGCTGGTGCCGCACGCCACGATTTTTACTTGCTGAAACGCGCGGAATTCGGCTTCACTGATGTCTAATTCGTCCAGGAAGATGCGGCCGCTCTCCAGACCCACGCGGCCCACCATGGTGTCCTTAATAGCGCGCGGCTGCTCAAAAATCTCTTTGAGCATGAAGTGCTTGTAGCCGCCCTTCTCCGCCATCACCGGGTCCCACAGAATGTGCGATACGGGGCGGCGCACCGTCTTGCCTTCAAGGTCGGTCAGGCGCACGCCTTCGGGGGTGAGGATCGCCACGTCGCCATCATTCAGGAAAAACATGTCGCGCGTATGGCTCAGGATCGCGGGAACATCGGAGGCAACAAAAAATTCGTTCTGACCCAGGCCCACCACCACCGGAGGCCCGGAGCGCGCCGCCACGATCTTATTTGGGT
>CAXUCT010000421.1:2039-3648 GCA_964249415.1 uncultured Bryobacteraceae bacterium
AGATCTGTTTCAGCGATTTGCGAACTGCGTCTTCCAGGTTGCCGTCCATGTACTTCTCAACCAGGTGCGCGATCACTTCCGTATCGGTTTCCGTCTTGAAGGCATGGCCCTCCGCGATCAGCTGCTTGCGAAGCGCCAGGTAGTTCTCCACAATGCCGTTGTGTACCACCACGATCTCGCCCTTGCAATCGCGGTGCGGATGCGCATTTTCTTCGGTCGGCCGCCCGTGCGTCGCCCAACGCGTATGGCCGATACCGTAAGACCCGGCGAGCGGATTACCGCGGATCGCCTCTTCCAGGTTGCGGAGCTTTCCCGAAGCGCGCCGGACCTCCAGGCATTTGTTATCTGAGAGGACCGCCACGCCTGCCGAGTCGTATCCCCGATACTCCAGCCGGCGTAAGCCGTCCACGATCAATGGCACCGCTTCGCGCCCGCCGATATAGCCGACAATTCCGCACATAATGAACTTTTGAGGTGAACCGCTAAGTCCTGTTTTTAATCCAAAATTTCGACCCGGTAGTCCTCAATTACTCCATTCGCGAGGATGTCTCGGGCGATCTCGTCAAGTGTCTTAACGGCGTGGTCGTGCGGAGTATGATCGGCGATCTCCATCTCGAAATACTTTCCTTGACGGACGGAGGCGATCTCCCGGTGCCCCAAACCGTTCAGGGCGGCGCAGATCGTCTGCCCCTGGGGATCGAGAACGGTCGGCTTCATGGATACATACACGCGCGCTTTCATCTATTTCTCTATTGTAGGGAGCCTGCGGAAAGCAGGTTCAGTGTAGCGGCCCGGGGCCGGAAGCGTTGCTCCGAACATTTTTCTATCATTTGTTTTGCGGCTCTGCTATAACCGATAAGGTAAGCGTGAGTAATAGACGTGGTTAAGATCTGCATCCTGGCCTCCAGCAGCGCTGGGAATTCAGCGTTCATTGCCACCGATCGTACCCGCATCCTGATCGATGCCGGTCTCAGCCGTCGCGAAATGACCAAACGGCTGGCTGCCATCGGCGAAGACATTTGCTGTCTAGATGCCATCCTGGTCACTCACGAACATTGCGATCACACCTGCGGCCTCACGGCTGTGATGAAAGCCTCAGAGCGCCGTATTCCCGTCTACTTGACTGAGGGTACGGCCCCCTTCATCGACTGGGGTGAATCCGGCCCCGCTCTCGAACTCTTCGGAGCTGGCCGCTCGTTCTCGATCGGTGATTTCGATATCTCCAGCTTCACCATTCCGCACGACGCTATGGATCCAGTCGGGTTCACTGTGTGCGCGCAGGGCGTCAAAGTCGCGAAAGCTACCGACCTTGGCTACATCACGGATTCTCTTCGCATCCACCTGCGTGGCACGGATCTGCTGATTCTGGAATCGAATCACGATCTGGAAATGCTGCGAGTGGGCCCGTACCCATGGTCCGTGAAGCAGCGCGTGATGGGGCGCCGCGGCCACCTCTCCAACGAAGTCGCCGCCGAGTTCATTGAGCACGATCTCGACACTCGCGTATCTACCTTGGTGCTGGGTCACATCAGCGAGCACAACAATCACCCGGAACTTGTTCGCACCATGGCTGCCAAGGCGCTCCATGGACGAGCGCTCTTCACCAGGC
>CAXUCT010000422.1:0-3634 GCA_964249415.1 uncultured Bryobacteraceae bacterium
GGAGCAGGAGTACAACCCGGAGTGCTATCGTCCGCGGCCCTACAGCCGCAGTTATGTCCGCCATCTGCCGAACTGGTACGCGCAGGCTCATCCGGACGAAGACTTCGCCGAAACCTTCGCGCTGTGGTTGTCTATGCCGGCGGAAGCGTGGCGTCGGCAGTATCGCGGCTGGAAGGCTCTGGAGAAGCTGGAGTACGTGGATGCGCTGATGCGCGAGGCGGCAGCGACCGAACCGCGCCGAATCCGCATCCACAGAATAGCCGAAGCCAGAAAATCCCGACGGACGCTCGGACGCTACTATGCCGAGCGGCGGCGTCGCTTCGCGGAAGATTTTCCGGATGCCTACGACGATGATTTGCGCCTGCTTTTCAGCGGCAGTGCCTCGGACTCCGAAACAGCGGCGAAGTTCATGCGCCGCTACCGCCGCCCCCTAATTGCCTCGATTGTCCGTTGGACCGGGCAGCCGAAATATACGGTCGACATGATGGTGCGGCGCCAGACCAAGCGCTGTCAGGAATTGGCGCTGCATGCACCGCCCGACACGGCAAGTCTTTCGTTCGACGTAGGCGCTTACCTCGCGACGTTGCTGACCAATCACTTGCACACGGGCCGCTTCAAAAGGTCTGTCTGATGCGCGTCATGGTCTTGTTCGATCTGACGCGGCCCACCGAAGCGGGCGAATCCTTCTCGCCGCGAAGCCTGCGCGAACAGGAGTTCAAGCCAACGGAAGCCGACGTCTTGCACTCGCTCTGCCGCCTGGGTCATGCCGTCGAGACGGTCGCCGTCTTCGATGACGTGGTCCCGATTGTGGAGAAGGTGAAATCGTTCAGTCCCGATGTGGTCTTCAACCTGACCGAATCCTTCCACGACAGCCGCGTCCATGAGCCGAGTATCCCAGCGCTGCTCAATCTACTAAAGGTGCCGTACACCGGATCAGGGCCCGACGGCCTGATGCTTTCAAAAGATAAGGTGCTCGCCAAGAAAGTACTCGCTTATCACGGAGTGCGCGTTCCGCTCTCGATCTTGTCGGCGCGCCGCAACCCCCGCCGCAAGTTGGAAGGCCTGCGCTTTCCGGCATTCGTTAAGCCGCTGGGGCAGGAATCATCGGACGGCATCAGCCAATCTTCCTTTGCACGTAATGAGGAGGAAGCGCTGGACCGCGCGCGTTTTATACACGAGAGCATCCAAAGCGACGCGCTGATTGAGGAATATATCGACGGCCGCGAACTCTACGTGAGCGTGCTGGGCAACCGCCGCCTGACGGTGTTTCCTCCTCGGGAAATCTTTTTCGAGCACGTGCCTGAAAGTGCTCCTAAGTTCGCCACATATAACGCGAAGTGGAATGATGCCTACCGCAAAAAGTGGGGTATCCGCAACGGCCCTCCCGCGCTTCTTCCCGAAGGTGTCGAGCAACAGTTATATGCCACCGCGCGCAATGTATACCGCTGGTTGAAAATCCGCGGATTAGCGCGCATCGATTTCCGCCTCAAGCCGGATGGAGAACTGGTGGTCTTAGAGGCGAACCCCAATCCATCGCTCGCCGAAGAAGACGATTTCGCGCAATCCGCCCTGGCGGCGGGTGTCGAGTATGGCGCGTTGCTGCAAAAGATTCTGCAAGGGGCTAGCGTGTAAGCAGCGCCCAGCTTCTCATCGATCTAAATCTCAACGGGGTTGGGCCTGCTTAAGCAGAGGAAAGTGAAGCAAAACATTACTTCGAGTGTTCGACCAATCGGTGGGGACGCTGCGAACGTCGCATTCACGACCCTGCCGCGTCTGCCGCATCTTAGAATTAGCTTCAGTGTTGACCACTGAAGCTAACGAGGGCAAATGGTTAGAAGACCTGAGGGAGTTCGTAAGCCGCTGGAATTCAAGCAGCGGAGACGACTACCTCGGTGACAACCCATTCCCGAAGTTTATTTTCGTTGCGAAGGCTGATGATTGGAGCGACTTTACACAATGGCAAGAATCGCTGAACACCAACTGGGGATTTCGTGGCCAGCGAAGTTCTGAATGGTTCCTTCACTCTTCCCTTGACCGTGCTGTGGAGGTGAGTGGCGAAGGCCGTAACTACCTTCGTAACGCATGTTGATCGTGAAGCCACCGAAGATAGGTTGTTATTCAAGTTCAAGCAACAAGCGCATCGATACCTTCACCACCCGCCCGATGACCATGATCTCGTTAGCTGGTTGGCGCTGATGCAGCATCAGGGTGTCCCCACCCGCCTATTGGACTGGACAAGATCGCCGTACGTTGCCGCTTACTTTGCATTTGGAGCCAGGTCCACTGAGCGATGTGCCATCTGGGCGGTTGATCTCGATTGGCTTAAACACAGAGGTAGTCTATTGCTTCAGTCGGCTGGAAGGGATCCTATACCCGACAATCTCTCAGATCGCGCGAAGTACCTGAACAGCCTACTCAGCGAGCCGGAAGACCCGGATGAAGATCCGGCGAAAAACGCGATGATCATTGAGGTCGAGCCCGCTCGAACGGACGCTTGGATAGCGGGTCAGCAAGGATTCTTTCTTCGCAAGCGTCTTCCTGAAGCCACTTTCAATCAGCTTCTAATAAGCATGATGTTACATCCCGAAGTGGTCGAAGCACCGACGATTCGAAAGCTTGAAATGAGTGCCGACCTGAGGATCGACTTTTTAAAGAAACTTCGAGGTGCAAACATTCACCGCGGGTCATTATTCCCAGACCTGGATGGCTTTTCACAATCATTAACAATGGACTGGGATATTGATCGAGATGGCTTAAGGCAAGACATGGAGAACCCAACATAGCCGCCGCAAGACGACCTCGTTAAACCGACAATCGTCGCTGGATCACGTCACCATCCGGAGAATACCCGCCACACGGTAACGACTTACCGGGACCTATCTGCGCGACGCCCCTGTTAAGACTTCCCGGTTGCCGAGGAACCGGACACAATTGAGTGTTGAGCCTAAAAAGCAAACGAGATACCCCGACATCCTAGGTATAATCGTATTCAGATCTCTCGAATGCCTAGGCAACCTGAAAATTCCACCGGCGACGCTGAGCTGCTCCAAGGAACACTGGACATGTTGATCCTGCGGGTGGCCGCACTCCGGCCCATCCACGGATACGCCATCGTCCAGCGCCTCCAGCAGCTTTCCGAAGATGCGCTCAGGATTCGCCAAGGGTCTCTCTACCCGGCGCTTTACAGGTTGGAAGAACGAGGCTGGCTCAAGTCCGATTGGAAGACGACCGAAGGCGGCCGCGACGCAAAGTTTTACAGCCTGACTAAGGCCGGACGCCGCCAGTTGGACGCCGAGAAGGCCAGCTGGAAGCGGCTCTGTGAGGCCATTTCGCTGGTCCTTGAAACCGCGGAATAGGAGCGAACAAGATGAAATGGAGCTCCTGGCTCAAGCGACGGCGATGGGAACGGCGGATGCAAGCCGAGCTCCAGTTCCACCTGGACAATCAAATCCGCGATTACATGCAACAGGGTCTGACTCGAGAAGACGCGGAATTGCGAGCTCGCCGGGACTTCGGCGCGCTCGAATTGGCGAAGGACCAATGCCGGGACCAAAGAACCATCGAGCCGATTGATCGCTTACTGCGCGATCTTCGTTACGCATTCCGCTCCTTGCGCAAATCGCCCGCATTTGCT
>CAXUCT010000423.1:0-3634 GCA_964249415.1 uncultured Bryobacteraceae bacterium
GGAGGTTGGAAGATCACCAACTTCGAAGCGACCCGAATCCCCAATCGCCGCGGTCCGAAGCAGGTCGCCTCACGGGAAGATTAGAGCAGCGTAGCTGTTGGAAATACGGCTTCTCTCTTTTTTTGTCATTCCCGAAGGGAATCTGCGTTTCCAGCGCGAGTGCTAAAGGCACAAGCCTGTCCCCCAAGCCCCAACCCCGTTCCCTGAGCCATACCGATGACCGACCTAGTCCGCAAGCAACTCCAGCAATCTCTCGACACCCTCACCAAAGTCCTCCACGACGAGTCCATCCATAAGACCGTCGTTGACGCCGGCCGCCTCACCGCCGACGCCATGCAGCAGGGCAGAAAACTCATGGTCTGCGGCAACGGCGGTAGCGCCGCCGACGCCCAGCACCTCGTCGCCGAGTTCGTCTCCCGCCTCACTGTCGATCGCCCGGCCCTCCGCGCGGTGGCGCTGACCACCGACACCAGCATCCTCACCGCCATCGCCAACGACTACTCGTACGACAACGTCTTCGAGCGCCAAGTCGAAGCCCTCGCCAACCCCGGCGACGTCCTTCTCGCCATCTCCACCTCCGGCAACAGTAAAAACTGCATCAAGGCCCTCAAGAAAGCCAGGGAAATGCAGGTCCACACCATCGCCTACACCGGCAACAACGGCGGCGGCATGGCCACCCTCGCCGACCTCAACGTCATCATCCCCAGCGACACCACCATGAACATCCAGGAGTCGCACCTTGCCCTGGAACACATCTTCTGCATGGTCGTCGAGCGCTGCTACTTCGGTGAGGACTTCGGCAGCAAACCGCAGCAACTCGCGGAGTAGCCTTAGATCTGTCGTGCAACGGTCTTCTCCGGAACATGAAGCATGAAAAGAGAGCCACGGCATTAAGTACCGTGGCTCCGAGCATCAGCTCTAGCTTCTTGGTCAGTGGCTGTTGAGGAAAATATCGAACGTAATGCGGTCCAGGTCGTCTCCATTCTCAGGTTTAAGGCTTCCTTTATACCTGAATATATTCCCAAACTGATCCACATACCAGTTCTCGGAATACTTGAGATCGATTTGTTTTATACCTATCGCATCGAGACTGAACAACTCATCAGGTTGCGAGATCCCGTCATGGTTCTTGTCGATCCACACCAGCAATTTAGGCCAGATGGCGTCCTTTTTGTCAATCACGCCATCAGCGTTACTGTCGTAGGCAGCTAGAGCGAGATAGCCATTTGGGGTTTGACTGGTAGGCTGCGGCGTTAGATTGCCAAACAGTTCCGTCGCATCGTCTATCTTACCGTTGCCGTTCCGGTCTAGAGCAAGCCACCCGTTGGTCGACCCTTGCTCCGTCCAAGCAATTTGGATGCGATTACCATCTCCGAAGAAATCGAACAACACACCCTCGTCTTTGGATGTCAGGTGAAAGCCAGTGTGATCCGTATCGATCAAAATCGGGGAGGTTCCGCAGCAATTGCCCCCTACACAGATAGGTTGATAGCTGCACGTGGAAGAGTTCCACATCATACAGGCTTGTGTTCCACCCGGAGGTTGACATGATCCAGGCCCTGTCCCTCCACCTCCTGTTCCACCACCTCCTCCTGATCCACCGGCAACTACTTGGGAATCCTTTGCCGCGGTGGTAGCGTCGCAAGGTGTAGGTGCCGTCAATTTGTTTCCTGTATCGTTCACTCCAGAAAAAGGACCCATTACCCCGACATTAGGGGGTTGAGGTGCAGGATTCTGCGGCGTGTAATCGCCGATTCCCATAAGATGGCCGATCTCATGAAGAGCCGATTGCAAGTAGGCATAGTTGTATCCTGCGGCGTTGGGCTGAAAGGCCTGTGTCGAGGTGTTCGGGAAGACAGCATTAGGATGGAACGTGATTGTTGCGGGATTTGCCGCGCCTAGAATTGCAGAATTTGTTGAGGGACTGGTAGATGCCGAAGCAGTTACGGCTGCCGTATCAGCTTTTATGGTGATCGTAGCCGGGTGATTAGCATCCGCCGGTAGGAAAGTTGTATTGTTCCCTGTTTGCTGATTAGCGGCGTTCCAAGCTGTGAAAGCATTTTCGATTTGCATCTGTGGAGACGTACCGGATGGGTTGGCTGCCATGTTGCTGGTCGATGAATCGAATGTGTAATATTGGGTGGTGCCGGGCGGAAAGGACCATGGCCCCGGAGAGGGTTGTGTTTGGGAAGCGGAACACTGAGAAAAGGCATTAGGCAGAACAAGTGCGTAAATGGTGGCGAGAAGTACGGAACATCTAATCCAAGAGGCTGAATACGCATGCAGCATTCTGGGTCTCATTTGCCCCCCTTTCGCGAAAGTTCTACAGAACTCTTCATCGCATATATAAAATGAGAGGGGTCGTTTAGGAGCTTAGCGCCGGGGGAAGGGAGGCTGGTGACAAGAGGCACGACACCTGTAGGCATAATGTCGAAGCCTGGAAGTGTAGCAACTTGGTATGAATCACTCGCCGGCACGTACTTCAGGAAGAGCAGGTACCGATGACCTGTTTGGAGTTATCTCCTGTTGGACAATTGCATGTGCACTAGATGCCCACCACTATGCGCGAGACCTCCGGGCGTACTTACCGTGATCTGGCATCCTTGCCGCTCGCATCCGCCCATGCCGTCGCTCTTCAGAACCTCATCGATCACAAACTCCGCATCAGTAAAAACAAAGCTTCCGCTGTCGGTGAAATCAGCCCTCTTGCTAACTACCCTCCCGAGAGCGACAAGGCTACTCTCCCGAGCAGCCGCCTTTACCTCGGCGTTGTTCGAGTCAGGCACAGTCGGACAGGAGGAACATACGACCGCAGTTTCGAAAATGGAGATTGTCTGATCGACGTCTTTCCCTTCCTGTAGCACCTTGTTCCGAAGATTAGGCCCGTGATCGTATTCAGCATACAGAGCACGATTTCGAGTTGTTCTTCCATCCAGAATTGCCTGATTTGGGACCGACTGCCCATCCAAAGTGAGCACCACTACGAGGTAAGCTAGGGCTGTAACAAACTTCTTCATGCCTTCTCTCCGGTAGAAATTTGAAACAGCCAAACCTTACAAGAAGGCATTGCCGAACACAACAGAAATTGATCAACTTTTATTCGCACTTCCGTTATCGACGGGATCGCCGTCGACCTGGAAGCCGTGCGCGCGTCGCTGCATGTCGAGAAAGTTCACCTGATCGGCGACTCCTACGGTGGGTTGCTCGCCTCAGCCTATGCGGCCGCACACCCCGAACACGTCCTCACGCTGATTCTGTCCGACTCCGCCGCGCCCGGCTTTGCGGCGCTGCACCCGCGCCTGGATGAGGCCTTCCCAGACGTGATCGCTCAGCTAAAGCAGCAGACTGCCCAGCTCAGCGGGCCTGACAAACAGGCGGAGGCGGACGACCTCGAACTGCGCGCGCACTTTCGCATGATCTTTTACTCGCCCGAGCTCTGCGAGCGCTATCTGGCGCACGCGCCCGACCTCGGCTCCACGCCCGCCACGGGCGAAGCCGTCAGCAAGGCCATCGAGAAGCTCGACCTCACCGCTGCCATGGCTCAATTTCGCTTTCCCGTGCTCGTGCTGCAGGGCCGCTACGACCTCAACGTCACGCCGGACATTTCCTACGCCGTGGCGCACAACATTCCGGG
>CAXUCT010000424.1:0-3620 GCA_964249415.1 uncultured Bryobacteraceae bacterium
GATCTACACATCACACTGCTGGCCGGGCCCACGGGGCGGGAGGTCAACGGCATTGGGGGCGCCTTGCTGTTGTTGCTCAACATCACGGGAATGGTGATCTGGTGGCCAGGCTTCGTCCGTTGGAAACGTGGTTTCACAGTAGACTTTCGACGAAGGTGGAGGCGAGTCAATTTCGATCTCCACAGCGCGGTTGGATTCTGGACACTGAGCATCGTTTCGTTCTGGGCGCTTTCGGGGGTTTACTTCGGCTGGTCACGACAGGTTTTCACTTTCGTAAACCGGCTGTCCCCGATCATCAGCGCCAAACCTCCCGTAGTGAAGTTGGAGCCGGTTGCGCAGGAGGCGAAGCTGGATCTCCCCGCAATGATCGCCCGGTCTTACGAGCTTGATCCGGGCACTAGCCTTGAGGGTATTGCGTTTCCTTACAGCCGTAGGGCGCCGCTCGAAATTTTCATGCGCCGCGGCAAGGGGATCGGCCGCGAGTATACAGACACGCTTTACTTCAACGCCTGGGACGGCACTTACATTCAGACTTGGCGCTACGGAGTCAATGAAACCCTTGGTGACTGGTTCATCTGGGCGCAGGTGCCGCTACACTATGGGACTTACTGGGGACTGGGCATTAAGATCGTTTGGGCAACGCTTGGTCTGGCGATACCGCTGTTGACGGTCACCGGCGTGATCCTGTACTGGAACCGCATTCTGAGACACAGCTTGAGAGGCTTGCTCTAGCGCGTCGCCTCCAGGGCGAGCACAGCATAGCCTGTGGCAGCATCGGTCATGAAATGTCCAACATCGGTTGTGGGATCTCGCTTTTTGTTCAGTGAATACGCAGCCCAGGAACCATCCTGTTGATTTTGGTGTTGTTCAAGCCAAGTGCGGCCTTTCATCCAGGCATCCTGGTCATGAGAGATATGGGCCTGTTTGAGTGCCAGCGTGATCAGCCCTGTGGCATAACCGTCGCTAGCCGTTTCCTGCGGCGTCTTGTCTGAACGAGTCCACGTTCCTAAACTGGCCAGATTCCACCCACCATCGGGTTGTTGCTGTTTTCTGATGGTATTTACTAGCTGATCCTTCTCTCCATTCGAAAGCAGCCCGGGTAGCTTGGCAGATGCCCACAGCAGGACGACGCGATTCAACAAAGGTTGTGCGGCATACTCGCGCTGGAGATAGGATCGGAGCAATCGAAGATTTGTCTGAATAGCAGGATTTCGGCGGTAATGGCCGGGAGCCCAGCCTACGGCAAGCGCCATAAAAGCCGCGCCCTGGTATTGAGAGTCGCTCGCTTCCCAGGGCGCCAGATGGAATACCTGCCAATCCCATGCGCCGGCGTGATCACCCGACTTTAATTGCAAGGCCCACGCGGAATCAAAAGCCGTTTTCGTCCAGGGATCGAGATGCTTCTGGCCTGCGCTCCTGCTGGCGAGGATTAGAGCATTGACAACCGATTCGGTTGAGCGGGACTCTTTCGACTTGCCGGGACCCGCTTTCGAATCCAGATAATACGGTTCCATCTCTCCCCAATGGGCCACTCGCTTCTGCAGATTGCCAAGCATGGCGCGTTCCGGGGCAGGAACTTCCCTCTCGTTGAGAGCGGTGCTCAATTTGGGGCGAGAAAGGGCGTAAGGCAACATAGTGTGGCACGATATGCAAACGGTGTCGTGATCACGTTGAGATTTGGGCCAGCTCTCCCACCATGCCGCTCGAGTGTCGAGGTATTTGGCTGCGGCAGCCTGATTCCACGTCGTAGAGGTGTTAGAAAGGGATGCGGGTGCATCCGCTGCTGCGGCATAAGTTACTTGCAGCAGGTAAGCAATAAGTGCAACAGGTATAAGAGAGCGGTTCATGAAGCTTCCTCGATTTGATCCAAGCGAAATCCACATCTCGCAGTTGGCTTGCTTCGAGGCGAGCTCAACTAAGGGCTCAGCATAACACGACGCGATTTCCGAGAAGGTCTCGGTTGGGCTAAGTTGTTGAAGAGATGGTGGGCCTTAGAGAACTCGAATCTCTGACCTCCTCCGTGTCAGGGAGGCGCTCTAACCAACTGAGCTAAAGGCCCGTGGGAATAAACTCAACATATCACGCTGATGGAAGTATTCGGTTTGTTAGGGTGAAGCTATGAATTCCGGTAACGACGACAGAGAGGGCGCGAAGCTTCACGGCGACAAGCTGGAGCCCCATGAGGACCAAGGCAAGGTGACCTCAACCAAGAACGCAGCAGATCTGCTCGAGATTCCCCCTCATGAACAACCGCAGAGTGACAGCACTAAGATTCACGGGGACAAGCTGGAGCCGCATGGCGGCCAATAAAAATTAGTACTCGCCCGAGTCGCCCTGATCGGGCGTGGTCGCAGGTGGCGCGCCTTCGCATAACTTCTGTAATCGATCGAGGATCTCGGCTTCACGCTGCTTATAGGTGCTGATGCCGGTGAGTGGTGCTTCCTCCAGTTGTTTCCCGCCAGCATCGGAGTAGATCACCTTGAATTCAGCGGGCATGTTCGTACTGTAAATGTCGGCCTGACAATCTCTGTAATTGAGTGTTCCTACGTGTTGCGCGTCCATAACTTAATTATTGATGCGCGGTGGGGTAAAAAAGAACCTGGAACCATTCCCAAGTTCCAATTCGACCACGGCGAATCATCTGCTTGTTAGGCGACACGTATCACGTTGACGGGCCAAGGGCAGAGATTTCGAGACCTTTAGGCGGTTTTTTCGAGCGCTTGATCTCCGGTGGATGGAGCCGTGTGGGGCATTATCGGGATTTGGGGGAGGGCCGTTTCAGTCTCAAGGCGGCGTGCTTGCGCCTCGGCGAGCCGAACACGTGCATTGTGCATCTCTTGTCGACGAATTTCTTCGTTGTCGCGGCGTTTTTCCTGCGCTTCCTTGCGCTGATCATTCAGTTTTCGACGGGCTTCTTCGGCTGTTTTGCGCCCCTGCGATACGAAGCCATTTTCTTGCTTTCTCTTTTCGGCTCTTAGCTTTTGGAGTTCATTCAGGGCCTTGTAGAAGGCGCGGTCATGCGTGGTTTGATAGCGGAGATAGAGCGCGAGTTCTTTGGGCTGGTCGGCGAGGGGCACGTCGGGGCGGAAGCACATGTCCTGCAGCTTGACGGCCCGCCTGCGCAGCCAGTGCGACTGGGCCATGTCGCGGACGAGCAGTTCCTCGGTAAGAGTGGCGGGCTGATGCTCGGTGAGTAACTCGTTCTTGAGTTTTCGGAAGTCTTCCTGGTTCTCCCAGCCGAGAACGACGAAGGGGCCGGTGAGGCCATGGCGCAAGTTGTTTTTGGAGGAGATGGCTTTACCTTCTGCGGTTTTAGGACCGCAGGAATGCTGAGAATTGGCCTGATTGGCGGCAATTTGCGCTGAGGTCGACATGGCGAAATTCCTTTCGAGACTGCGAATGATGAGACGAAAAACGCTGGATGTGGCAGGCGCGCGCAGCTGCGTTTTCGATTAGGAAGGCTTGGCAGCTTCCGTGTCTTGAGTGTTAGGGACAGGCGGTGCGTGACGGGGACGCGAGTGCCGGTAAGTGCTGGAAGTGACGGGAGAAAGGTGCTTTTGGGATTGTTGTGATTCTATGAGAGCGCTGCCGTAGATCCTTAAACTGATCGGGAAACGATC
>CAXUCT010000425.1:0-3592 GCA_964249415.1 uncultured Bryobacteraceae bacterium
AAAGTAACGTAGACGTATACCCATTTGCGATGCTCCATGGATGGCCGCCGCCGTTGTTCAAGTCCTGAGCGTCTTTTCCGATGAGTTGCACCACCGGATATAGACTCTGTCCTCGCGCTACTAGATTACTAATAACGGCACCGGGCACCGAATCTGAGGTAACGCTGAACGAGTTTCGTATTCCGGGGTCGCCGCCGAGATTGGGAAGCCTAACCAGCTGGCCGGTACCTGGCGAAAGATTCGAGGTAGCAACGATCATTGATTGAGGACTCCCCGCTGACATTGTGCTGAGCGAGACATATACCGACGCCGGTTTTACGCCGAAATTCGCTACAGCCAAGTCTGAAGTAAATTTCTCGCTGCCAAGCAGGTCCGTTACCCCGAGCGGCACTCCGGCAAAAATCGTCGACGGAGAATTCACGGCGGCGCTATTTGTGAAGTTCAGGGACATGTTACCGTGTGATCTTGTGTAGTGTGTATTTGCGATACCCCAGACCGCAAACGTTCCCATGCCGCCAGTAGTTGAGATGTCAATACCCATCGCGTGGCCATCAGAACTCGCGCTCTCTCCTGTTTCCGGGGCCGGCATCACCGTCGCTGCTTCGGGCTCGCCGCCATGACCACAGGCGTGCACAGTCATGAGCTGGGCCGCAGCTATATCATAAGTCTGGCGTGTACTATTGCGGTCAGCTTCCAGGCATGTCACGGTCAGCGTTTCTCGTGTATCGGCTGTATTTAGGAGCGCAATAAAGGGTGACTCTGTTGCTGATGGCGCGACCGCTCGGTACTCAGTGGATTGCATCGGGTCGGGCGCGAGAAGTTCCTCTTCAAAGTAGTTGAGGGGAAATTGCTTGGTGCTGACTATTGATAACTGCGCGCCTATCGCCATGGTCTGAACCTCCATGGGATTCGGTACGACCTCTACCGATCCAGTAGCTTCGATGAGGCCCGCGGATTTCAGAATATCTCTTAACTGAACAATCTGCTGGCTGTGTGGCGGAAAGGTAACAACCTGCTGTCCGATGGTAAATCAATCTGCGTTTCTCGCAATAACTGTAGCGTGAACCGTAAGCGTTAGTGAATTGACCATGGTTAAGGTACTCGAGTAATTCTGACCCTCAATGAAAAATGGCGCGTAAAGTGGCATAACCATATGCATTTCCTGATTCGCAGATCCGCTGGCCGAACCAGTATTCTGCACCTTTTCTGCTGGTGCGGCGACTGGCGAAGAGCAGAGGATAACAAACAGGAGTAGAAGCGGTTGTCGTGACATGGGTCCTCTCGATAACCGATATCAGGTTACGAACCTGGCTTAACGAATTGAAGAGTTTTCAAGAACTCAATAATTGTTCCTTGTTGATAGGAGCTCAATGCTGTGAACGCTTGTTGCGTCTGCAGCGCTTCGCCAAAATGGTTGAGAATGGCTTCACGGATCGTCGTGAACTGGCCGTGGTGAAAGTAATTGGGTTTGCTTCCGACTGCCCAGAGACGGCGAGTCAGAAACTTTGAATTTCCAGCGAAGAATGTCAAAGAACCGCCAGGTCCGTTGGCATTGAGCGGCTCGACATTAGGATCGGTCGGGCCGTTGCAGATATCGTGCAGCTTGAAATCCGTATAGAGCGGGACCATGACGACTCCATTAGCGGGCTGGAGGCGCGGTTGCGGCAAATCGTCGTTGGAGAGGTCTACGGAGAGGGTGGGGGCTTGGCCAGACTGGAGATTTTCGGTTGGGTTATACGGACCTGGCTCGGTGAAGATCCAGCCGCGCTTGTCGAGCGGGAGCGAAGGGATATGGCATGAGGCGCATCCAATTTGTCGAAAGAGCTGTTCGCCCTCGCGAGCGGCTTGGCGAAATAAAGGCTGGCTCGGAAGAACTCGTCCGGGCACAGGCAACGTAGCTTGAAACAGCGTGGCCGCCGTGATGTCAGCGCGAGTCAGCTCATTTACAATGCTATCGCCGTCGGGATCGGTACCGACGCCGAAGCGCTCGGTGGATTGCATTCCATGGTGTTGATTGAAAGCGTCATTAGTGAAGACTCGGAGAGAGACAGTGCTTGCGGCTTGATGGAACGGTAGGATCAGGAGGCTGGGCGGATGCTGGGCATTGGCAGAAACGAGCGATTGCGGAGGCAATCCCTCAACAGCAGTGGTGTTCCAGCTTCCGTCGAGGTTGCGAGACAGCGTGCCGAAAGAGATGCCTTTTGAAACTAGGGGAGCACTTTGGCCGGGCTGAATGCGAGCCCGGATGTTTTGCAAGTTCTCGGTGATTTGCCGCGCAAGCATTTCATAGTAGCCTGCGCCGAACATATCGATAGTGGCCCGGCTATTGGCAATAGATTGCAAGGTGGTGGCAATGCCGCGCTCGTTGAGCGTCCCGCTAGTCGGGATTGCGTCGGATGCATTGAAGGTAGCGAAATCAAAGCGCTGCCCCGCGACAAACACGTTAGTAGCAAGATCGCCCGCGCCCCCCGAGATGGGCAGATTATGGCAACCCGAGCAAGAATTCGAATCGGGGCCGGACACCCGATTGCTGTTACGTGGAAACACTAGAGGGGCGCTGGGATCAGAAAGCGGTGCTCCAGTGCCCTTTGTGAGCGGTCGGCCGGCGCCCTCTTGGGAAGTGAAATGTGCTTCGAAGAGCGTTTTCCCATAAGCAATTAGCTTTGTAAGTGGGAGATCAAATTCCTCCCCGTCCTGTAAATGACGAGGGATCGCCACCTCGCGACCAATTTCTGACTCACTTTGCGGGGGGAGGGCAAAAAGCACCGAAGAGATGCTTAATACAAACAGACCAGCACACCAATTCCAAACTGGCAAGGAAGGTTCTTGCACATCCCGCTTGGTAATTTGAAGTTTTGGGCTCATTTGAGCACACTTTCCCTCTAGCTGTGCTGTCCGGTATCACCGGCACGTAATCTATTCGCTAGTTATTAACCTAGATACGTTAGGTAATATATGCCTACTTTTTCTAAAATGCAAAGGAAATTTCATTACTCACTGCACAATTTTGACCTGCACCCCTAAATCCAGACGAAGTTGAATATGATTTCGTAGGTAGAAAAGGGGAAGAAGGGATGGCGATGAGCAAGCTTATCTAACGGGCTATGACGTGGGCAAGCGCGGGCATTTTGAAGTGGGTCCTCTCCCTCCGGGCCGCTATCGCTTAGCTTTCCGTGCAACAGCGCGCCCCGAAACGCGCTCCCGCAATCCAGCCGCAGGACAGTACCAATCCGTTATCGACCTTCCCAAGGGGCAGCATATCGACCATGTAATGTTCGTTGTCCGCTGATCTGGTTTGCTTTGGAAGGGGTGCTCAGGTATCCTAGAGAGGTTAGGTTATTAGGGTAATGGCAAATACAGTTTCCTCGTTGAAGCGCGTCCGCATAGCTGAGCGGCGGACCGCTGTCAACCGCATGCGCAAGACCAAGCTGCGGCACCAGATCAGGGCGATGCGCCGTTTGCTGGATCAGAAGGATGCGCAGGGCGCTACCAAGATGATTCCGGCGACATTTTCGCTTGTGGATCGGGCTGCGAAGTGGGGTATCATTAAGCGCAACACGGCTGCACGTTACAAGAGCCGCTTGAATTTGAG
>CAXUCT010000426.1:0-2275 GCA_964249415.1 uncultured Bryobacteraceae bacterium
CCATAGATGCGGCCGTCCTCTTCTTCAAGAGAGATAGCGAGGGCGAGGATCTCGCGTTCGGACAGGTCTTTGAAGTTCTTGGCCATTTTTACTAATATCGCGAAATGGGCCGCTCGGTAGAGCACGCTCCTCGCGCCTGGAAGATGATACAGCAGAAAACGAGATGCGCGACGGAGGCTACCGTGCAGAAAGTGGTTACCCGCGACCGCAGCATCTCTGCGTAACAGCTTTCTTGATGATAACTGCCAAGCCAGCAAGAAGAGCGGATTTCGGCGGCAAGAAAAACGGTGAACTGTTGAATGCAGCGTGGCGGACAATAGAAGTTAGTCCGCTACAATGCTAGACCGCATCACCGTGCATGGCGCTCGCCAGCACAACCTTAAGAATATTAGTGTAGAGATTCCGCGGAATACTTTCACCGTGATTACCGGTTTGAGTGGTTCCGGGAAAAGCTCGCTGGCCTTCGACACAATTTATGCCGAGGGGCAGCGGCGTTATGTAGAGACGCTCTCGCCGTACGCGCGGCAATTTTTGGACCAGATGGAGCGGCCGGAGGTGGATTCGATTGACGGCCTGAGTCCGGCGATTTCAATTGAGCAGAAGACGACCACGCGGAGCCCGCGGTCGACGGTGGGTACGGTTACCGAGATCTACGATTACCTGCGGTTGCTGTTTGCATCGGTGGGAGTACCGCATTGCCCGCTCTGCGGCGCTGAGATTGCACGGCAGTCGCCCGCGCAGATTCTGGAACAAGTATTCGGGCAGCATCAGAACGAACGCATCATGATTCTGGCACCCATTGCCAGGGGGCGCAAAGGCGAGTACAAGAAAGAGTTGGAGGCAGTTGCCAAGGCGGGCTTTCGGGCGCGCATTGATGGCGAAATGCGTACTCCGGACGAGCCGGTGAAACTCGATAAACGCAAGAACCACACGATTGAAGTGGTGATTGACCGGTTGGTAGTGAAGCCGGGAATCGAGCAGCGCTTGGAAAATTCGATTCAGACGGCGCTCAAGTGGGCGGACGGGTTGGTAGTGGTTTCCGTAATCGATGGGCCGGAGAGGCTGTATTCCGAAAAGCTGGCGTGCCCGAATGACGGCACGAGCATTCCGCAATTGGAGCCGCGCTCGTTTTCTTTCAACAGTCCCTATGGCGCCTGCGAGACGTGCAATGGAGTGGGAAGTACGTGGGCGTTCGATGCCACCAAGGTGATTTGCGATCCTTCGAAGCCGCTACTGGATGGAGGGCTCGGACCGGGATCGAGCTCGTCGTACATGACTTCGACGCTGAGCGAAGCCGCGGATAAATTGGGGATCGATCTCGCGACGCCGTTTGAGGATTTTCCGAAGAAGACGCGCACCGCGCTGGTGTATGGGAACGCCCAGTTTGCCGGCATCCTGAAAGTTCTGGATGAGAGCTACAGCCGGGCAAGCGAGGGCTATCGCGATTGGCTAATGGACTATATGTCGCCGACGGTGTGCCCGGAGTGCAAGGGACAGCGTTTGAAGCCGTCGAGCCTGGCGGTGAGAGTGAAGGGCTCGTCCATTGCGGATTTCACAGCAATGCCGATTGCGCGAGCTTTGCCGCTGGCGCGTAAATGGGAGTTCACGGGGCGCGAGCTGAAAGTTGTGGGCAGAGTGGTGGAAGAAATCCAGAACCGGCTGGAATTTTTGTGCGCGGTGGGACTAGACTATCTAAGCCTGGAGCGATCATCGGCAACGCTCTCAGGCGGTGAAGCGCAGCGCATCCGGCTGGCGACGCAGATTGGCTCAAAATTGCGGGGCGTGCTGTACGTGTTAGATGAGCCGTCCATCGGGCTACACCCAAGAGACAACGGGCGATTGATTGATACCCTGCACCATCTGCGCGATCTGGGCAATACAGTTCTCGTAGTGGAGCACGACGCGGAAACGATCGAGCGCGCCGATTATGTGATTGACTTAGGCCCACTGGCAGGGCGTTTAGGTGGAGAGCTCATCGGGCAGGGCACGCCGGCCCAGATCATGCGTATGCCGCGCTCGCTCACGGGCGAGTATTTGTCGGGGCACACTTCGATTCGGCCTCCGCTGTTGCGCCGGGCGGGGAATGGCCGGAAGGTCACGGTGAAAGGCGCGCGCGAACACAACCTGAAAGATGTGGACGTGGATTTTCCGCTGGGAACACTGACGGTGGTGACGGGCGTATCGGGTAGCGGGAAATCAACCCTTGTTCATGACATTCTGTATCGCGCGTTGGCGAAGGAGGTCTATGGGTCGAGCCAAGAGCCGGGTGAGCATG
>CAXUCT010000426.1:2285-3579 GCA_964249415.1 uncultured Bryobacteraceae bacterium
ACAAGGTGCTCGGTTTAGAGAACATCGACAAGGTCATCGAGATTGACCAATCGCCGATTGGGCGGACGCCGCGATCGAATCCGGCGACGTACACAGGCGTGTTCACGGCCATGCGCGAGATTTACGCGATGCTGCCCGAATCCCGTGAGCGCGGCTACAAGGCGGGCCGGTTCAGCTTCAACGTGAAGGGTGGACGTTGCGAAGCGTGCCAGGGCGATGGGTTGAAGCGCATTGAGATGAACTTTCTGCCGGATGTTTATGTCACGTGCGACGTGTGCCGGGGGCGGCGTTACAACCTGGAAACGCTGCAAGTGAAATACAAGGGCAAGAGCATTGCGGATTTGCTGGAATCGAGCGTGGAAGAGGCCGTAGACATACTGGCTAACATTCCGCAGATTCAAGCCAAGCTGAAGACGTTGGCGGAAGTGGGGCTGGGCTATCTTCATCTGGGGCAATCGTCCACAACGCTTTCCGGCGGCGAAGCGCAACGTATCAAGTTAGCGAAAGAGTTGAGCAAGCGGCAGACTGGGAAGACGTTTTATCTGTTGGATGAGCCAACTACTGGATTGCACTTCGAGGATGTGCGGCATCTGCTGGACGTGTTGCAGCGCCTGGTCGACTTAGGTAATACAGTGCTGGTGATTGAGCATCACCTGGACGTGATCAAGAGTGCGGATTATTTGATTGATTTGGGTCCGGAGGGCGGCGAAAAAGGCGGGCATATCGTGGCGGTGGGGACTCCCGAAGAGGTGATGGAGAACCGGGGTAGTCATACGGCGGAAGCGTTGCGGAAAATGAAGAAGGTAGGGCATGCAGCCTGACGGGCCGGAGTTCTCGTCCGTTGAACCGGCTACTGAGGTTGCGTCAGCCGAGCCGTTTTCCGAAGTAGCGGCAGCCCCGCCGCAGCGCGACCCGTTCTGGGGCTACACGGATCTGGCGCTGATGATAGGGCTACTGACGGCATCGACAGCGGTGATCTTGCTGGTAGTGGGCTTCATTGCATGGTTCAACCCAAAGCTGCAAAGCGATCCGACGCCCTTGGCACTCCCGACGCAGTTTGTGCTCTACGGATTCATGTACTTCTGCTTTTGGCTGGTTTTTGGTCTGAAGTATCACCGGCCGGTGTTTGAGTCATTGGGATGGCGGCACAGCAGTTTCAACCTGGTGGCGGCCGGGGTCGGGGGCGGTGTGTTGGCGGTGTTGGTTTCGGGAACGGCTTCGCTCTTACAAACCCCGAAAGTGACTTAGCCAATTGACAAATTAATAGATACTACACTCTAGTTCGCGATTCTGG
>CAXUCT010000427.1:0-3551 GCA_964249415.1 uncultured Bryobacteraceae bacterium
GGGTTTACCACTTCCGATTTAGCCGTTACGGTGCAGGTCGGTGGCACCGTGAACGGAAATGTCACCTTGAAAGTTGGCAAGTCCTCTGAAGTGGTTGAGGTCACATCCTCCGCGGTAGGGGTCAATACAGATCAAGCCACCGTAGAAGGTGTCCTCAATGCCCGGCAGATCGACACGCTTCCCATCAACGGACGCAACTTTCTAGATTTAGCTCAATTAGAGCCCGGCGTGCAGATCCAGGACGGAGCGAATTTCGACCCCACGAAGGTAGGCTACTCTTCCATCTCTTTTGGGGGCCGTTTCGGCCGCACTGCGCGCATCTCAGTGGATGGCGTCGATGTTTCCGATGAAACAGTGGGAACCACAACGGAAGATATCCCTGCCAGCGGAATTCTGGAGTTTCAGTTGAGCCAGTCGAATCTTGACCTCTCCAACGATCTGACGTCCTCCGGCTCAGTGAACGTGATTACCCGATCCGGGACGAACGAGTTCCACGGCTATCTTTTCTATCTGATTCGCGACGCTCGTTGGAGCGCTCAATTGCCGCATCCTGTCGGAATTCCAGCTCCCTATCAACGCAATCAGTTCGGCGGACGTTTCGGCGGCGCCATCATCAAGAACAAACTCTTCTTCTTCATGGATTATGAACGGACCAAGCAGGATGAAGGGGTTCCCGTCCTCTATGCCGCTCCATTCCAAAACTTCGCAGGCACTTATCAATCGCCGTTTCGAGAGAACGAACCTATGGGCCGGCTAGATTGGCAGGCCACCAGTAACCTTCGAATCTTTTACCGGTTTAACTATTACGACACCTTAGCGGAATCAACGTTCTCCTCCAATAGCTATCAGCTATATAAGAGCAAGAACTACACGCGCGATCACGTGGTGGGCGCCGATTTCACAACGAACAACGGCAAGTTTACACACACGCTTCGATTCTCAGTGCTGCATTTCCAGAACAATATCGCAGATGCTACTTTCGGCACTGGTTTGCCGCTGGCTAACTTGGGCATCGACTTAAATGTGCAGAACGGTCCCCAGACAGGTCCCAACGTGCTGGCGCCGCAAGTTACTGCTCAGCATGATACTCAAGGCAAATACGACGGCGGTCGATCTCTCGGAGCACATTTTCTGCGCTACGGCGTGAACTACAATCGCATTGAATCGGGTGGCTACGCAAGCTTTTTCAAGATCGCGCCTCAGATACAGACTAACCTCTCACCTGGTGATCAGACGTTCGCCGCTGCTGGTCCTTACTCAGGGGGAGCATCCAATCCGCTCAACTATCCGGTTGAAAACGTCACGATTGGAAATGGGCAGGGCTACTCAACCGAGCACTCCGGTTTAGGCTTCCCCGCTGGACTTCTAGGGCCCGATAACCGTTTCGGTTTCTATATTGGCGACACCTGGAAGATTCACCCCAACCTTACTCTGATTTACGGCTTGCGCTATGACCATGATACCGGCCGCACGGATAGTGATTTACCTGGGTTTCCGCAACTCAATGCACTCCTACCGGGCACCGGCGCAGCGGTGCACCAACCAAACTTAAACTTCGCCCCGCAAGTGGGCATCGCGTGGGATCCGGCGTCAGACGGAAAGACGGTGTTTCGCATCGGCGCTGGGCTCTTTTACGAAAACGTGATCTTCAACAACGTTCTGTTCGATCGTCCGCTTCGGTTAGCTACCGGCGCCTTTCTCCAATATCCTTTGGCCTGCAGTTCCGGTAACCCTCAGCCTGTTTCTGTTCCCGGCGGTACCGCGGAGCTCCCCTCCAGCCTCTGTAGCACTTCGGTGACGGTAGGACAAGCTGCGCCGGGCATTGCTGCTTTTCAGTCGGCTTACCAAGCCACTGTTCCTTTCAGCCTAACGGCTCCCAATCCGTCGTATCTCGTCTCGCAATTGAGCAATGGAGTTAATCTTGGACTCGGCCTGTTTGCCCCTAATTACCAATCACCGCGCTCCTTACAGATGAACTCGGGGCTTCAGCATCAGTTTGGCAAGGGTACAGTGCTGACGATTGACTACTTGCGAAATATCGGAACTCACTCTCTTCTGAGCATCGACCAGAATCACGTGGGCGACGTTCGATACTTCAATAAGGGCGCGGCGCAGGCAGCCATTGCGGCTACGCTCGCCCAATTCAATGCAACTACCGTCAATCAGGCGATTGTAAACGGTGCTCACATGAGCGACTTCGCAAAGAATGGCCTCACCTCGCCCGCATTGGATTTCGGGGGCGTGTGTGGGGTGCCCACCGGCTGCGCCTTTCCGGGAATCAATCCCAATGCCGGCGTCATCCCCGAATTGGAACCGATCGGCCGCTCTGTTTACAACGGCCTCGATTTGAAACTAGTCCAGAACCTGGATCATCCGGTGCCGGGACTGAGGCGCCTGAATCTGCAGATTGCATACAGTTTGTCTCGCTTTGTCAACTCAGGCGGTGCCAACCCCGGCCAGAGCTTCTCGAACGTTGATCAGGATTTCGTAAATCCTGCTTTGGATAACGCCAATCCGCTTGCCTACATGGGGCCGTCTTCGCTTGACCGCACTCACCAGATTTCGTTTGGGATGACGGGTGACGTTCCCGGCGGCTTCCGCGCTTCGGTCATCGGGCACTTCTATTCGCCTTTGGCGCTCTCGCTTCAGGTTCCGAATACCGGGCTTGGTTCTGGCGAGATCTTTCGGACCGACTTCACTGGCGACGGTACCGTCCAGGATCTCTTGCCAGGAACTGACATTGGGGCCTTCGGCAGAACCGTATCCACGTCCGGCCTGTCCAATGTCATCCAGAATTACAACAACACGGTCGCGGGTCAACCGACACCAGCTGGGCAGGTCCTGATTGCGAACGGGCTGTTTACAAGCGGACAGCTGAATCAGCTTAACGGCGTAGCACCCAGCGTCGCATTACCGCCCACCGGACAAGTGGGCCTGAGCTGGTTGCGCGCCTTCGATTTGAAGCTGAGTTGGGTGCACAAAATCGGTGAGCGCCTGGAGATTGAGCCAGGTGTGTCGATCTACAACCTCTTCAACTTCGCCAATTGGGATTTGCCCCCGAACGTGTTAACGGGTCTTTTGAACGGTTCCGCCGGATCCGTCAATGGAACCACTCAGGCGGATCGCATCAGTAACCGCGTCGGCCTCGGTACTGGCGTCTTCGGTCAGGGAGCGCCGCGGGCCATCGAATTTGGCATAACCATCTCGTTCTAATTGCAGCCTAGAAAAACGAGAAGCTCGCGATTCACCTCGTCGGGCTTCTCCTCACGCGGCACCAGAACTAGCGGCCTCCCGAACTGCGGGATGTCTTCTTGGCCCGCGGAGCAGCGGTTTCCTGCGGCTCGCGCGCCTGCTGATCTGACGTAGCGGGTTTCTTCAGGTTGGCCAGGCTCTTGCGAAGCGCATCGGCTATATCCACAACAGCCGCGGGTTTTGATGGAGCCTCGCCTAAAGTAATGGGCTGACCCTCCACCTTCTTGGCGATGATCGATTCCAGCCGCTCGCGGTAAGTATCCCGGTACTTCTCAGGTTCGAACGACGTAGTTAACGAC
>CAXUCT010000428.1:0-3531 GCA_964249415.1 uncultured Bryobacteraceae bacterium
CAAGTCCAGGGTCCAAGAGCTCGAAAATAAACTGCAAATGACAAATGTCGTTACCGCCGGGCTGCCGTTCGTATTCCTCGGACTCATTGCGCATATGCGTGGCGTAGGCATCCTCTCGGAGCCGGTCTTATGGGAACTGCGGCCGTTGCTTGCGCTCGGCTTGGGCTGGATCGGTTTCGCCACTGGCTTCCGGTTCGATTCCAAGTTGGGCGAATCCATCATGCCCGGCACTACCGCCGTCAGCCTGATCACGGCATCGGTACCTTTCGCTACCATCGTTGCGGCCTGCGCTCTGCTGCTGGTGTATGCCGAGCATTTTCCCGCTAACGCCATCTTCTTGAGAGACGCCATGATGCTGGGCACTGCCGGCGCCATGACCGCTTACAACGCTCCGAAATTTATTGGAGCTCGTCGTGCCGTAGGACGTGCAGTCGATCGGGTCGCGCCCATCGTCACTCTTGAGCAGCTGGCCGGTTTCATTGGCCTATTGGTCGTCGCCGCATATTTCCGTCCACAGGACAATTCCGTCGCCTGGCGCTTGCCAGGAACCGCTTGGCTGTTCATCACAATCGGTATGGGGACTATGATCGGCGGCGTCATTTGGGGTACGCTCGCCAAAACCAAAGCGGGACCTGAGTTCACCGTTCTCATTCTTGGTTCTGTCTGTTTCACAGCCGGTATGGCCAGCTTCCTGCGAATTTCACCACTCGTGGTCTGTTTCATCGTGGGGTTGATTCTGGTGAACCTTCCAGGCACTTCAAAGGACCAGATACGGGAGGCGCTAGAGCATATGGAACGGCCTATCTATCTTTTGTTCCTGCTTGTCGCCGGCGCGCTTTGGGACATAACGCAGTGGCAAGGTTGGGCGCTCATGCTCTTGTTCGTTCCGGCGCGCCTGTTCGGGAAATGGCTAGCCGTCAAATTATCCCGCAAAGAAATCCCGAATGGACTAACAAAGGAAGAGCAGCGCAGCCTAATCTTCTCGCCCATGGGCGCCTTATCCATTGCGATCATTGTCAATGCGCAGGATCTATACTTCGGGGCCGCCATTTCCTGGATGGTCACAGCTGTTATCGGAGGAGCCGTGGTGACAGAGGTAATTGTGCAGATGGCCTCGCGCCGTAGTCTTTTCGAAGCACCGTCATTGGGCAGCGTCTCCTAACCTCCCATGCGTCTGCTTTTTATTCTTATCTTCGCGGGCTTGATGCACGCGGCGCGTTCCTTTGCGCCCGACGTGACCGTCGGCGGCGGAGCTGCCGGCACTGCTTTGGCATGTGGCTACTTGCTGCTCTCTGCCTTCCTGATGGGTTCCGTCTTCAAGTCGCTGCATTTGCCCCGCCTTACCGGTTACCTAATGACCGGTATCTTGGCTGGACCTCAGGTATTAGGTCTTGTTAGCGTCCCCATGGTGTCCAACCTTCAAATCTTTAATGGCGTTGCGACCGCTTTGATTGCCCTTACTGCCGGCGTAGAGCTTGACCTGAAGGCAATGAAGCCGCTGTTGAGAAGCATTCTATGGCTCACGTCGATCGCCATTTGCGGCACAATCGTGCTCATCAGCTCCGCCGTGTTTCTGCTCCAAAGCAGATTACCGTTCCTCCAGCACCTCCCGGCACTCCAGATTGCAGCTCTTTCGGTGGTCCTCGGCGTCACCATGGTCGCGCAATCGCCTGCCGTTGTGGTCGCCCTGCAGTCGGAGATGGCCGCCGACGGTCCACTGACGCGAACGGTCCTGGGAGTAGTCGTCATCTCGGACCTTCTAGTCATCGTCCTCTTCGCCGTCGTCTCTTCCGTTGCCAAAAGCCTGCTCGGTTCACAAACAGACGCGCTGCATACAGCAGGCGCGCTGACATGGGAAGTCTTCGGATCGCTCGCCATCGGTGCTTGTGCCGGCTTTATCGTCGCAGTCTATTTGCGATTTATGCAGGGCCGTTCCGCCCTGTTCGTCTTAGGGGCGGCGTTTCTTGTTGCCGAGGTCGGACAAAGGATTAACCTCGATCCTTTGCTGATCGCCCTTGCCGCCGGCGTCTTCATCCGGAATGTGACCGCGCATGGTAAGCGGCTCCAGGAGGAGATAGAGCTCTCCTCTCTCCCGGTCTACGTAATCTTTTTCGCCGTTGCCGGAGCCACGGTGCATATTCGGGAATTGACGGTGTTGGGCATTCCGGCAATCGTGCTGGTTCTGACGCGCGCCACGGGATTCATTGGCTTAGGAAGGCTCGCCACCACCTTCGCAAATGCGCCTGGCGTAGTCAAGAAGTACATCGGATTGGGTCTGATGCCGCAAGCCGGCCTCGCTCTCGCGCTCGCACTGCTCTTTGTAAAAACATTCCCCATCATCGGCGCCGCGGCTTCCGCACTGGTCTTTGGCGGGGTCGCTATCAACGAATTGATTGCTCCCATTCTCTACCGCTACGCACTCGTCAAAAGTGATGAAGCATGGAAGTCAGAACATGAGGCCGCGCTCGAGGCCACACCTTCTCTGGTCGAGGTCCAGTCTTAAACGCTACGTTCTGGTCCGGAACAGCAGTAGATCCAGGCTGAGAGTCACTCGCGTGGGAACCGTCTGCGCTTGCCTGATGGGGCGATAAATGGATTGCAGCACATCATCCACCGCCGCGGCGTCAAGATCGACACTGTCCGTAACGCGCTTCTGAGCGACAATCGCGAAATCTTTGGCGAACATCTCCACCGTCCGGTCCACGCGGTCGCGACCCTCGCCGCGCAGCTCGATCAAATCCTCAGGCGCGGCAACAGCGACAAGCAGGCGTCCGCCACCGCGCAAGACACGGCGAAATTCAGCCGTATTCATGCGCGCGGTAACGGACATTACAGCGGAGAACGAGCCGTCTGCATATGGCACGAAGCGGTCCGCGTTAGCCACGATCCATTCGCATCCCGTGTAGCGCCGTGCCGCTGCATCAACCGCAGCCGTTGAGATGTCGACGCCGTGCCCGGAACAGCCGGCTTGGCGAGCGACACTGCCAAGGTAAAAGCCGTCACCGCATCCGGCATCAAGAACGGCGTCGCTCGAGGACGCATCCATCATCTCCGCGATTCCCTCAAGTAGCCGTCCCGTCACTCCCGCGTCATGCAACCGCCGCCTGGCTGCAATCGCCGCCCGCGTGTCTCCAGGCAGCTTGGATCTCCGGTCCTGCGGCTGAAGCAGGTTGATATAGCCGCTCTGCGCGACATCAAACGAGTGCCCCTGCGCACAAGCCGCGCTCTGCCGTTCACGCACCAGCGGCCTATGGCAATCGCGGACCGGGCAAAGGAGCATCCGCCGAGTGTAACTTGCAAAAGGGGAAACTGGAAGTGATGTTCAGCGCTTCATGAACCCGACACTGACAGACGTTGTGGTTATTGGCGCGGGAGCGGCTGGTCTCATGTGTGCCATTGAGGCAGGGAAGCGGGGCCGCCGGGTAATAGCCATCGACCACGCCGGTAAGCCTGCGGAGAAGATTCGAATCTCCGGTGGCGGCCGGTGCAATTTCACCAATCTGCACGCTTCCGCAGATCACTACTTATCGC
>CAXUCT010000429.1:0-3523 GCA_964249415.1 uncultured Bryobacteraceae bacterium
GCGTTCGACGATCAACGAATCAACCATCCTGATCGCTATCTGGATTATCGGATGTGCCCTCATTATCCCGCAGGGGTCCGTCGCTTTGGCCGAGGTGAAGTTTCCGTATCGTTAATGGACGGTCATAATGCCCGATTGTGGGCTTGCGGTGTATGAAAAAAGCGTCTCGAAGTTGTAGACTGAAACTGGCGACGCTCCCAAGTGAGCGCTTGAAAAACTTATGATGCGAAAGACATTGGGCTTTGCCACTGGAGTTGCGTTTTGCGCCGCATTCACTGTAGGAGTTTCGGCCGGTCAAAAGGGCGGGAAAGGCGATGCCGCTAAAGGCAAGGAGACGTTTGAGCAATGCGCCATTTGCCACAACGTTGATTCGCCAGAGAAGAAGATGGGCCCGTCGCTGCAAGGTGTATTTAAGAGAAAGACGCTGCAAAACGGCAAGCCTGCGACCGATGCTGGCGTGCTGTCCCAGATCAACAACGGCGGCAACGGAATGCCGGCTTACGGCGATCAGCTGTCCGCTGATGACAAAGCCAACGTGCTGGCGTACTTGCATACCCTCTAACCCGGTAAGTTGCTGTGGGCCGCAGCGCGTTTGCTAGATTAAGAGAGGTTCGTTTCCCACAGCGTCCCCATCGTCTAGCCCGGCCTAGGACACCGCCCTTTCACGGCGATAACAGGGGTTCGAATCCCCTTGGGGACGCCAACATCAGCATACGGCTTCGCGTGCCTGGTTCAGTGGGCTCCCACGCTCCATTGGGCTAATTCCTTCGCCACACCTTATAGCGGTGACTGAGTTACGAGATTCCCTTGCGGATTGGACGGATTTAGGTGTGCCTTCACTAGCGTCCTGTGCTAGCCTGAATTTGAGTACTGTCTAACGGGTACTAGTAGTCAAATAGATTTAAAGCGTGAGTTGTCGACGTTTTCCTGGAAATAACAAGGCTCTCGCGGAATCTATAAATCGACGGGCCTAAGGTGATCAGCACGCAGACACGTAACGTGTGTTGGGACCGGTGGCTTGGTTAGTTGTCACTTATCTTACTTTTTGGCTGGAAGGTTTAATGTTGAAATTACGTTCAATTGTAGTCCCGGGCGCAATACTGCTTGTGTTCGCAACTGCGGGTCTCGCCGATTCCGTTTCCGTGAATCTATCGAGCGTGGAAAATGGTTCCTGGTGCGGAGTGTCCCTGTATGGGTGCGCCGCCATGCCAACAGGAACGCAGAACTATGGCGGGGATACCTTTAATATAGGGGGCGCGAATGGCGGAAACACTGCTTGGTTCTCGACCGTCGCCTCCGGTAATAGCAATGCTGTGACAAGCGTTACCATTCAAGTCAATGTGACGAATGCAACCACAGTAAAAACCCTGATGAATACGTTGTGGGGCCAGAGTGGCGTGTCTTACGACACCCTAACAGTGAATGGCTCCAAGGGCAGTTTTTCCGTAGATCTAACCGGAAACAACTCTTTGCGTGATTACAATAATTACGTTTGGACCAATTCGGTGAAAGCTCCGACGGCGCAGGCTTGGAGCGATACCAGCCAGCGGTTAGATGAGCAAACGTTCTCGCTAGGTAACTATTCCGGCGAGACACTGAACTCGATCACGATCACCGATCGAGGCGGTGAGTTGTTTTCACGGGCCTTCTTGGCGGCATTGACCGTAGACACCAATTCGACTATCGAGGCTGGGACCGCGACTCCGGAACCTAGTTACCTTGCTTTTGTAGGTGCAAGTTTGCTGGGTGCAGGGTTGCTGTTTCGTCGTAAGCGGCCGCAGTAAACCGGGCTACCGGGTTACGGAACCACGGTAGTTGTCGAGAGGGGATCGAGGATTCGATCCCCTTTTGCGTTTTAGACTGCCATTGCACGCCTACCTGCCTCTGAGATACTGATCACTTCCGTCAACCCAATCCTGGCGGGGCGGAGTGAAAATATCAATGTCGACGGTATCTTCCAAAGCGACGGCAGTGTGCGGCATGTCCGGCGGGATCACGAGCCACTCGCCGGGGCGTACAGTGATCTGTTTGCCGTTCAAGGTGAACTGCAAGGCACCGGACTGAATGTGGGTGATCTGTTCATTGAAATGGCTGTGCAGGGGAACGATGCAACCTTTTCGAAGCAACACCCGGGCGACCATGAGGTGTTCACCTACCACAAGCTGGCGGTCCAATAACGGGTTGAGGGATTCCGTGGGAACCTGATCCCAATCGATGTGCTGAAAGTGTTCCATAACGTCTCATAGTCCTTTAAAAAGCCCACCGTCGACCAGGATCGTCTGGCCCGTGACGAACGAGGCCCGTTCGGACGCGAGCCAGACAATGGCGTCGGCGACCTCTTCCGGCCGGCCGAGCCGTCCGAGCGGAATCTGATCAATCCAGACCTGCTCGATTTGCTGCTCGGTTTGTCCAGAGCTGGCGGCGCGGTATGCGGCCAATTCCTTTATGCGATCGGTGGCGGTGTAGCCAGGGCCGACATTGTTGGCGGTAATGCCGTCTCTGCCGAACTCGTTAGCCAAGCTCCGGACCAAGCCCATGATTCCGGCGCGGATGGCGTTCGAAAGAACTAACTGCGGCTGCGGCTGGCGCACGGTGACGGAACTGATAGTGATGATGCGGCCCCAGCGCTGACGCTGCATGTAAGGGATGACGGCGCGAGCAAATGCAACCGCGCTTTTCAGGTTGAGCGAGAACGCATCCTCCCATTGCGCGTCGGTGGCCTCGAGGAATTCCTTGGCAGGAGGGCCGCCCGCGTTAGTCACGCAGACATCGATGCGATTGAAAACGCCGTGCACGTTTTTGACGAACTGTTCGATTGCAGAGGTGTCGCGGACGTCTAGCCCGGCGGTGTGTACCTCGACGGCGAAGCGGCGGCGGAGATCGGCTGCGAGTTGATCGAGCGCTTGCGAGTTGCGCGCGCACAAGGCAAGGTGAGCGCCTTCAGCAGCCAGCGCGATGGCAGCGGCGCGACCCAGGCCCTGGCTTGATCCAGCAATTAAGGCAACGCGATTCCGCAGACCAGTTTCCATAGTTCGTCATTCAGGCCCGCCTATTTTGCGAGCTGAGGCGCGGGCACGCTGAAGATACGGCGGGTATTAATTCCGGCCACCTCGCGGGCGGCCGTTAAAATTTCGTTGGCGTCTTTTTTCAGTGCCAAGCTGCGCGGGTCCTCCATGGCAGGACAGCTCAAATCAGGAGAACGCTTTCCATTGAATTGGACGAAAGTGCGCGAGCCGAACGAAACGCTCTTGAGGCAGTGAACGGCGGGCAAATCGGTGAGGGGCTCAGCGGCTTCAAGATCATGCAGGAAGCGCTCACACATCGGACCGGGCAGGTTGATGTGCTGGGTCTCGCCCCCACTAGGTTCTACAGTGGCGCGGCCATCGCGTTCCAAAGTTACTCGAAGTCCGGGGCGATTGGTGGAGCCGGTGTCTTCAACCGTGGCCTGGGAAGCATGGGCGGTCATAACGGTGGGAACAAGCAGGGCGAGAATGCGGAGGGCCGGCAGCGCGGCAGCTTGCAC
>CAXUCT010000430.1:0-3499 GCA_964249415.1 uncultured Bryobacteraceae bacterium
ATCTTGATCATTTTGCTCATTGCCTATCTGCTGGGTGGCTTCCGGTAACGTGACGCGCTTCGGCGTAACTCCGTTCGGAGGCCGACGGGAAAAGAGCCAGCAAGAACAGATTCATCTACCTGCGACGTTGACGCCGGAAAACTTCTCAGGGAACGACCCGCGAATTATCGCCGTTAGTGGAACAATTCATCGTACGGGGTTGGCGCGCAGGACATCGGGCTAGCTTCGAACGTCAATGTCATACTTGCCTGAAAAGCAGTATGAAGCTTCCTTACCTTGCCCTATTGGTCGTCACCGTCTCGATCTCAATCTCCGCGTCGGCTAGTCCCCAATATTTGCTGCAGCGGCCTGCCATGAATTCGAGCCAGATCGTCTTCGGTTTCGCGGGTGACCTTTGGACGGTGAATCGTTCGGGCGGCGCCGCGACGCGGCTCACTACGGGAATCGGCATCGAGACGGACCCGGTGTTCTCACCAGATGGAGCGAACATCGCCTTCACCGGTGAATACGACGGCAACACCGATGTTTTCGTTGTGCCGGTTGGCGGAGGAGTTCCCAAGCGCCTCACGTTTCATCCGGGGCCGGACACGGCTGTCGGCTGGACTCCTGATAGCAAGAACGTCGTCTTCCGCTCCGGACGTGAAAGCAGTTCGCCTCGCTACAGCAAGCTTTTCACTGTTCCGGTTATTGGCGGCCTGCCTAAGGCGCTGCCGCTTCCCATTGCGTACTCGGGCGCTTATTCACCGGACGGCAAGCGCTTCGCTTACTCTCCTGTGGGCGGGGGCTCCGGCTTTAACTACACCAACTTTGTCGCATGGCGCCGTTACCGCGGCGGCTTGGCGAGCTCTATTTGGATCACCGATCTTTCCGATCTGAACACGATCAAAATTCCCCGAGAAAATTCCAGCGATTTCGATCCGGTATGGGTCGGGAACAAGGTTTATTTCCTCTCCGATCGAAGCGGCCCCGTTACACTGTTTCGATACGATCCCGCATCTGGCGCGATTGCAGAGGTGGTCAAGAATAACGGATACGATATCCGCTCCATCAGCGCAGGACCAGGTGGCATTGTCTATGACCAGTTTGGTGAGCTGTTCGTATATGACAGCAATACCGGAAAGACGGGAAAAGTATCCGTTGAAATTGCAGCCGACTTTCCAGAAGTGCGCCCCCATTTGGAGGATGTCAGCCGGACCATTGGTTACACCCGCATCTCTCCAACCGGCATGCGCGCGCTGTTTGAAGCGCATGGAGACATACTCACCCTTCCCGCTTCGAAGGGAAACTTCCGCGACCTCACGAATACTCCCGGCGTGATGGAACGTCAGCCTGCCTGGGCGCCCGACGGCCAGCACATCGCCTACTTCTCTGATGCTTCCGGACTGTACGCGCTCCACGTGGGGCAACAAAATGGCGTGGGTGAGATACGCAAGTTTCCGCTGCTGGATACTGCGGCATATTACTCTGACCCGCATTGGGCGCCAAATAGTAAGCTAATCGCCTTCACCGATAACAAGCTGGAGATCCTCTATCTGGATACCGGCAGTGGCAAGCTCACCAAAGTGGATACCGATTACAACTGGGAGAACAGTCTGGATACAACGTGGTCGCCCGATTCCAAATGGCTCGCCTATACACGCTCGCTTCCGAATCGCCTGCATGCCGCTTTCTTATACTCGGTGGACTCCGGCCGAAGCACGCAAATTACCGATGGCATGAGCGACGCGCGCTACCCAGCCTTCGATAAAGATGGCAAGTATCTGTACTTCACGGCGAGTACTAACTATGGACCCACCACCTCGCATCTGGACATGACCAGCGATGAGCATGAGGTGACGAGGCACGTTTATGCGGCCGTACTGAGCGAGGACGGCGTCTCGCCCGTGGCTCCCGAAAGCGACGAAGAAAAGCCCGGCACGGACAAGTTTGCCCGGAACAAATCCGCTGAGGAGAAGCCTGCCGAGGATAGTCAGGCCGATTCCACCACTCCCACTTCGGATCAGCCTTCGAAGTCAACGGAGGCGCGCGAAAAACCGCAACCCACGCGCGTGGATCTCGCCGGCATCGAATCGCGCATCGTCGCGCTTCCCTTGCCGGCGCGAAGTTATGAAGACCTGCGCGTTGGCAAGACTGGAATGATCTATGTGCTCGAAGCGGCCGCGCCGGAAGAGCAAACGCGAGGCCGTACACTGCAGAAGTTCGACATCAAAACTCGCAAGACAGAGAAGCTGGCGGATAACGTCGCCTCGTTTGATCTCTCTGCCGACGGTGGGAAGATGTTGGTGGAAAGCGCGCCTCCTCCGTTGGCACCCAGTGCCGGACCCGCTCCACAGCCTCCTGTTCCGCAAATGGCCATCGTCTCCGCGCTTGTTCCTGTCAAGCCCGGAGAAGGCATGTTGAAGCTGGCGGGCATGCAGGTTCGCGTAGACCCCAAAGCCGAATGGCAGCAGATGTACCGCGAGGTCTGGCGCATTGAGCGCAGCTTCTTCTACGATCCTCACTTCCACGGCGTGGATACAGTCGCCACCGAGAAGCAGTTTGAACCCTATCTCAGCCAGCTTGAATCGCGCTCCGACCTGAATTACATTTTTCAGGAGATGCTTGGGAGCTTCACGGTAGGACATCTCCGCGGCGGCGGGGGTGCTGTGCCTGCGCCTGCGCGCGTGCAGGGCGGACTGCTAGGAGCAGATTACACGATCGGCAATGGGCGCTATCGAATTAAGAAAATTTTCCGCGGGGGCGCCTGGGATCCCGAGTTGCGTTCGCCCCTAGCTCAACCTGGCGTCAAAGTCGGGGTGGGCGATTACATTCTTGCGGTGAATGGCCAGGATCTGGCAGGCAGTGGGGATATCAATGAGCTGCTTGAGGGCACTGCAGGGAGAAGCGTTGTTCTCAATGTGGCTTCCGATGTTTCTGGAACGAATGCGCGCGATATCTCGGTGGTGCCGGTTGCGAGTGAAGCCGGCCTGCGTACATTCGCCTGGATTGAACGTAATCGAAAGAAGGTGGATGAGCTGAGCGGCGGCAAGCTGGCCTATGTCTATCTGCCAGATACGGGCACCGGCGGCCTGACCAACTTCACTCGCTATTTCTTTGCGCAAACCGAGAAGCAAGGCGCCATTATCGACGAGCGCTTTAACAGCGGAGGCCAGGCGGCGGACTATATCATCCAGGTGCTGGGCCGGCAATTGCTCAGCTATTGGGCGCCTCGCTACGGCGCGATTTATCGCACGCCCAGTGCTTCTATCCAAGGGCCGAAGGTGATGATGATCAATGAATTCTCCGGTTCCGGCGGCGATGCCATGCCGTGGTACTTCCGTTACGCAAAAATCGGACCGCTGGTGGGGAAGCGTACCTGGGGTGGACTGGTCGGCATATCCAGCTATCCAGCGCTGATGGACGGGGGAACCGTCACTTCGCCCAGCTTCGGCTTCTTCAGCCCTTCAGGGGAATGGGAGGTGGAGAATCGCGGAGTAGCGCCCGACGTGGAGGTCGACAT
>CAXUCT010000431.1:0-3494 GCA_964249415.1 uncultured Bryobacteraceae bacterium
CTATAGTAGCCAGGACTAGGCTTTCTGTGACTAACTGCCGGATGAGCCGGCCGCGGCTGGCGCCTAGTGAGATCCGTAAGGCGAACTCCGTCTTGCGTGCCGCGCCACGCGCCAGCAACAGGTTCGCCACATTCGCGCAGGCGATCAATAGCAGCAGCCCCACCGCTGCCAGCAGTGCCGTGAGCGAAGTCGAAAAATCGCTCCGCGTTTCAGAAGCCCCACGGGCGCCGGATTGTATTTTGAGCCGCTGGTCCAGTAACTCGCGCCGGCGTTGGGCTGATCCAACCCCTCGGTAGAACCATTCCAGACCGGCCCTAAAGATCTCGTTGGCCTCGGCTTCTGCCCGCGCCGCAGTCACTCCTGGTTTCAGCCGGCCCAGCACATGAAGCCACATCGTCTTATCGGGAGGCGAGTCGTGCAAAACGTCCTCGCCGGGAATCACCAAGGGCTGCATACGCAGCGGGATCCATAGGTCCGGCTGCTGCCCGGCAGTCTCACCGATAAAGCCTCGCGGTGCAATCCCGATAATCGTCAGCACCGCCTTTCCCACGCTAAGCGTCTTGCCCAGCACATCTGCTCGGCCACCAAACCGTCGCTGCCAATAGTTGTAGCTGATAACTGAGTAAGGCGCGTCAACGCGATCGGCTTCGGCCGTGAATGTCCTCCCTAGCGCGGCGCTCACGCCCAGAACTTGAAAGTATCCGCCCGAGACCAGACGTCCTTGTGCTTCCTCCCCCTCGTGACCGTCAAAGCGCACCTGCCAATCGTCCAGAAAGCTTTGCGATGCCATCAATCCCGCGAAGCTACCGGCACGGTCCCGTAATTCCTCAAACTCGGCGTATGTCAGCCAGTCCCGGATTCCCCGAGAGCTACCGTGCCACCCGCCTGCCGTGTCGGGATTGGACAAAATAACTACTTGCTCGGGATTTCGAACCACCGGTAGTGACGCGTGCAGCAAACCGTCCCACACACTGAAGATTGCCGTATTGGCTCCGATACCAAGCGCCAGCGAGAGAATGGCCATTGCTGGGAAGCTTGGTCTTGCAGCCATAGTACGCAGCGTGTAGCGCAAATCTTGAATGGTCACGTACCCATGCTCCTTTGGGGCGATCGTCAAAGCATCCCATGTGGCGCGCACGCATAACACGGCTTGGTCAAGCCAGTCACCTGCTTGCCGGGCTTCGCCCAGTTGCTCGGCAAACATGAGAATCATTTGGTCGCCGTACTCATCCCTAAAAGCTGCTGGATAGCACCACAGCAAAGCTCGATAGAAACGCACGGCGCCAGTCATGCACCCGGCACCAGCCCGGTCGTCCGAGCCTGTCGTACAAGGGCCTTCAGTCGCTCCACCTCAGCGGCTGCAGCTCGCCTTCCGAAGCGCGTAAGACAGTAATAGCGTCTCCGATCATCGCTGCTCGAAGGGTCCGGGCTATCTGCTAGTTCCTCGATTAGGCCTTGCTCGAGCATGCGTCGGATGGAGCTGTATAGGGTACCGGCGCTCAACTGCACTTTGCCTCCCGTCCTCTCCGCGACATCTCGCATAATTGAGTAGCCATGGCGGTCGCGATCGGCCAGCGCAATCAGAATGTGGAAAACCGCCGTGGGCAGGGGTAGCAGTGACTCTGGTGTTGGATCGTGCACTTAAACTCTGTCCAATGCAACTATAACGCCATCAAGTATACTTGTCAAAGGTGGATGCGAGAACATCGTAAATCCGCGGAGGCGGAACCATGTTAAAGAAGCTCTTCCTACTGGCGCAAAGCAAACTGCGTCTCATCGCCGCCCTCGTATGCCTCGCGGCTGTAGCAGGCGCCCAGCCGCCGGAACAGTTGGACCTGACCGCTGTCGGTCAAGATCCGCGCTGGACAATTGCCCACCGCACGGCATCGGTTGTCAACGCCAAGGGAAAGCGCGCGCTGAAGCTCAGCGAGGGCGCAGGCATGGGCTTGGCGTGGCTCGACGGCTATGACTTCGCCAATGGAGTCATCGACGTCGACATTCTGGGGCGTAGTCAGCCGGTGCAAGGAAGCTTTGTCGGAATCGCGTTCCACGTGGCCGATGCGGAAACGCATGAGACTGTGTACTTCAGGCCATTCAACTTCCGCGCAGCAGACCCGGAGCGCCACAGCCATGCTGTGCAATACGCTTCTCATCCGAAGTGGCCTTGGCAAATTCTTCGCTCGGAGCACCCCGGCGAGTACGAAAGGGCGGTAGTCCCTGAGCTCGATGGCGATCAATGGTTTCACGCCCGTATCGTTGTCGAGCAGCCCAAAGTGAGCGTCTTCGTGAATGGCGTAGCCGCGCCCTGCCTCGTTGTCAAAGAATTAAGCGACCGTACTCACGGATCTCTGGGGCTCTGGGTCGGGGAGGGATCAGGCGGATACTTCGCGAATCTGCGCGTGACGCGGTCGCATTTACCGAAATGAAAAAACGAACCCAATCAGGTTCGTTCGGCAGAATCCGAAACAGCCCCTCGGGGACACTCCGGGCTAACCGTTCGTACAACCGCAGCGTCCGAGGTGCAGGCGTGTCCCCTACCGAACTGCCCAGGCACCAATTTCGCGACCCATCACAAATCCCAAAAATCGTCCATCCCGCCCGGAATCAACGCTTTCACTCCCCGACACCGCCCCACCGCGAACTCCCCCGTTTGAAACTCGTGGGCGAAAGAGCAACCCGCATGGACGATCTCGCCCCCGAAGAAATACCCGAAAAACCCGGCCGCGCTACCGGGCCACGCTCCCCCGCAGGGAAAGCCAAGTCCAGCATGAATCGCCTCTCCCACGGCTTACGCTCGGAAAAAACCATCCTCCCCGGCGAAGATCCGGCCGAATGGGAAGCCACTCTCGAAGGTTGGATCGAAACCTACCACCCGCAAGACGAGAAAGAAGATAACCTCGTGCGCGAAATCGTCCACGCCCACTGGCACCTCAAACGCGCCCGCAAACGCCTCGAAGAGATCGAATGGAATCTCCCTTCCAACGCCTGGGACTGGAACGAAGAGCACCACAAAAGCTTCGCCAATTTCACGCGCTACAAAACCACCGCCGAGCGCTCCTTCAATCGCTGGTTCAAAGAAATGGAAGCCCATCGTGGCCGCCAGTTCCGCGAAGAACAGATCCGCGAAAAGGCCCGCCTTGCCGCCGCTGAAATCGACATCCAGTGGCTGGACAAGAAGGAAATTGAGGACAGCAAGGCTGTCAAAGTCACGCAAGTCGTCGAAGTCGATATCGAGCGAGGCCAATGCATCACGTCCTGCTATCCCACCAACCAGGAGATCATCGACTTCTACGCCAAACGCGATACGCCGCCGGTCTTGATCAAGCGCGTCCTCATCTTTCCCGACGGCGTCCCCACCGAATACTTTTGGACCAATCCCCAGTCAAGGGAAGCGAACGAAGGTCCTCAGGCCGTCCAGAGAATGCTCTGGAATCGCTGGCTCCAAGTCATCGAACGCGAAGAAGCCTCAGGCACCGGCCACATCGGCCCTATTT
>CAXUCT010000432.1:0-3494 GCA_964249415.1 uncultured Bryobacteraceae bacterium
GGTCTGGAGAACAGACACTGCAACTGGAGGGTATTGCTGAAGAGCCGCAAGGGGAGGCGCTCAAACGGTTTCAGGAAGTTTATTTTTCGCAGTGGCCCGAATGCCGAGAGCACATGATCTGGCCGGGGATTGCCTACTTCGTCGTTCGCACAGAATGGCTTCGATACACCGACTACGACCAGAAGCCTCCATTGATTCAAGAAATCATCAAAGAAACCTTAGCGTACGATTTTTGACATTTGGTGTGGTGACACCATATCGATCGACTCTAAAATTCCGCGCTGACGTCCAGCCAACAACCCGGAGCAGTCAGGAAAAGTAAAAGGGCCCGAGTTTTCCCGGACCCTCATTCTTGGGCAGTCATCGCCGTCCCCGGCTGTACTGCACTTCCTACTCTATACAATCTGTAAGCGCGGTGCCAGAGAGAAATGCTACTTCCAAGCTGCCGCAAGTTTAGATGTTGAAGTAAGTCGCCTTACCCTGTCATGACGACCGGAATCTATCTCTCTTACCGCTGCGCTGTACCGAGGCCACCCGCCAAACTTAGAGGTTGTAAGAAAATGAATGCCAAAGTATTCGAACCCGATGTAGTGATGAAAAGCTTCCGCAAGCTAATGGTTGGTCTTGATGAAACATGCAGCAGGGATCCACAAGTTGCCCAGAATTTCCTGGAGCTTGTTCGTACTTTTGCAACGATCCGTGAGAAAGAGTTCAGCCGTTCACAGCGGTTTGAATTGAAAACCATTCAATCAGAGCTAGAGCAAAAACTCGTGTTCATCGCTTCAAAAAAGACTGGCGAAAGTGAGGCTCTTTGACGGAAGCCAATCTCCTCATGTAATTCATTTTCAGCCTGTCAGAGGTTTAGCGGCAGTCCTGCGTGCAAACCTTTACTTCCAACAATTCAGAAAGTGACACTGAGTTAAGGTTTGAACCTCAGACGTTCACCTGTGATAATCACCGCTGGCCGGCGTTGCGCGGCCGCTCCTGAGGATGAAAATGGGCGCCGCTTGTCATAAATCTGGGTGGTAGTGATGTGTTTATGGCCGAGAAGTTCCTGCACTTCGCGGATATCAACGCCGGCATCGAGCAAAAGGGTGGCGCACGAGGCGCGGAGCGAATGCGGATTGTAAATGCAGGCGAGCACTTCCCCTGCCCTGGGGATCGCGGTGGCCGTCATGGCCCCCGGAAGCGCCTCGAGATATCGCATGAGGAGCGGGAATGGGCGCGCGGCCGGAAGAGTGCCCCCGAGGTGATGGCCGCGTAGTCGAGGTACTCGCGCATGGCTTCCGCGGCTACGAAATGCAAGCCAATGGTCCGGTATTCCCCGCCCTTCTCCTGCAGACGGAGGGTGGAATCCTCGCGGTCATAGTGGAAGTCGGCGACGGTGAGCTTACAGCCAGCGGCAATGCGCGCGCCCGAGTACAAATAGAAAGTCAAAATTCCCCGATCGCGCGCGGCAAGCACATCGTGGCCTTGGGGCAAGGTGAGCAACTGCCGGACGCGCGCCAGGCTGAGCGCTTTGGTTTCCCGACGGGCATCGGCTTTGGCGCGCTTGATGAATTGGGCGCTGGCCGGGTTAGGCACACTACGATCGGCAGACGCAACTCGGCGGCCGAGAGGCCCAGATATTTGTAGAAGGCGGAGAGTGAGCAGATGCGCCGGTTGAGCGTCTTATTGGCCGCACCCAGGTCCACCAATGCTTGCCGGAAGCGCTGAACATCGAGGACGGAGACCTGTAACAACGCGGGAGCTTCCTCCGGCCACGCCAGGCCGAGAAAGTGGACGAAGGTCATGACATCGTCGCGGTAGGCGCGGCGGGTATGAACACTTTCGCTGCGATTGACCCAACTCTCGAAGATTCGCTCGATCGCTTGATAGAACCGTTCCACGCGGCGACGCACTTCTGGGGTGGCGGTGCCGTCCAGCAGTGGCGGAGCCGAAAGTATCTCCCGGCCACCGAGAGGCACCGGTAAGGCGCTGGTCACCGGGTCTTGGGGAGATTCCAGGGCTCTGTTGCAAACGCGATCAGCGCAGAATGAGGCATGCCGAATGGTTTCAAAGGGCGACACTTTCCTGCCGAATTTTATCCTGCTTTGCGTACGCTGGTATCTGAAGTACAGCATCAGCTATCGACAACTGGCGGAGATGATGCAGGAGCGCGGTTTCGAAGTTCACCACACGACGATCTACCGTTGGATACAGCGTTATGCGCCACAGTTGGAGAAGCTGATCCGCTGGTATCAGGGTTACACCACTTCGTCCTGGCGGGTGGATGAAACCTATATTAAGATCTGCGGCGAATGGCTCTACCTCTTTCGAGCGATCGACAGCCGCGGACGCACGATGGACTTCTATTTATCGCAGCGCCGGAACGAGGGGGCAGCACGGCGATTCCTGGCCAAGGCGCTCCGCGTGAGGCGGGACTGGGGGCCGTCCGTCATTAACACGGACCGCAACCCTGCGTACGGCGAAGCCATTCGCAATCTAAAAGAATCAAAGCTGCTGGATGATTCCGTCGATCACCGGCAAGTGAAGTATCTGAACAACCAGATCGAAGCCGATCATGGCGCTATCAAACGGCGCATTCGATCCATGCTCGGGTTCAAATCAGCGAAAACGGCTTACGCCACGCTCAAAGGTATCGAAGTCATGCGCATGATCCGCAAGCTGCAATGCTTCCTCCTTAAACCTGGCGTTGCTGCCGAAGTGAAATTCTTCAACAAGCTCTTTGGCGTGTACGCCTGACTCGTAATCGGCTATTTGCAACAGAGCCGTATTGGATGCGATCTTCTATCTGCTGCGAACAGGATGCCAGTGGCCAGCAGCATACAAGAGTGGGCCTACAGAAAGCCGAGTCAAATCTCAACCTACGGCGATCACTTTTGTCACGGGATTTGGTCGAACGCCTTCAAAACCAGATTAGAGAATTAAAGCGACAACAGCAGGCTATGAAATAACCTCCAACTAGCATGAGAAAACTCTGAATCCCAATGGTAAAAAGCCGGTAAGTAACAGAAGTCACTTGGAATAGGCAGTTCGCTAGATCGCTCGTTCCTGGTAAAGGAGCTCTAGCTGCAGAGGCAGGATGGAATTGCTGCTGCCCGGTTCTAGCTCGATTCCCATCAAAAACCCGTATTCGCGCGCGAGATGATGGCGTACGGTTCCGGTCAGTTTATTGTTGCCATAGGAGATGTGAACCTTAGTTGCCACTGGGAGAGCCTGCTCAACAATAACTCCTAACCCCGTTTGTGAGACATCCTCAATATTGCCAAGTTGCTTTAGCGCAACAGAATCTTCGTCCCAAGTCAGCATGACCAAGTCGGAATCGGACATCCGAATTGCACCACGGCGTTCAGGCATATCGCACCCTCTGAACTCTGTGCTGTTCGGCTAGTCTTGTTCTCAGTGCTGCCTACGGATGCATTTTGCATAAGCGCAGCCGCCGCCGCTTAGCGCACCTAAAACTCGTTTTAGATCTTCTCGTCGTAAAGGTT
>CAXUCT010000433.1:0-3478 GCA_964249415.1 uncultured Bryobacteraceae bacterium
CAATCACGTCGCTCAAGGCGGGAAGGTAAGCGCCCCCCGCGATGCATGGGCCCATCACGGCGGAAATCTGCCGGATGCGCAGCCGACGTCGCATGAGCGAGTTGTAGTAAAAGATCCGCGCCGCGCCGTATTGCCCCGGGAAGATGCCGTCCTGCAACGGCAGGTTCACACCTGCCGAATCCACCAGATACACAATCGGGACGCGGTTCCGCATGGCGATCTCTTGCGCGCGCAAGATCTTCGTGATGGTCTCAGGCCACCACGCACCCGCTTTAACGGTAGCGTCGTTGGCGACGATTACCGCGCCACGTCCTTCGATCTTTGCGAGCCCGGTAACCACCCCTGCGCCGGGTGCTTGCCCGTCATACTTGTCGTACGCAACCAGCAGTCCTACTTCGAGAAAGGTTCCACTATCTACCAGGTGGGCGATACGCTCTCGTGCGGTAAGCTTGCCTTCACTGTGCTGCTTTTCGATCTTCTTCGCGCCGCCGCCTGAGCGAAGCTTCTGCTCCAGCTCATGTAGTTCAACCACTAGGCGGCGCATATCACGCGCAAAACCCTGCATTTCAAATGCCCGGATCAGCCTTTCGCCGAATATTCGAAAGGCACTAAGCTCCTGCTAGTCTAACAGTCATGTTGGGGATGAATGACCGTGCGCTTCGTGTTACTTGGACCGTATTTCTCTTTGGCCTGCTGCTCGCCACGCTCTATTTCATTCGTTCCACGCTGCTTCTCTTCGCCGGAGCCATCTTTTTTGCTTATATGTTATCGCCGGTTGTGGCACTTATTGAGCGATTCATTCCCAAACGTCGAACTCTCGTTCTCGCGTTGGTCTATGTAGTTCTTATCGGCTTATTGGTTCTTTTAGGTTTTGAGTTGATCCCGGCCTTAACCGGTGAGGCAACAAGTCTTTTCAAAACCCTACCGTCGCGCATCATGGATGGGTCGCTGGCCCGTATCCCGCTGCCTCATTTCCTGGAGCCGATGCGCGACCAGGTAATTGGCATCCTAAGTACAGGCGCCACCAACCTGAAGGACAGCGCCCTGCCGTTTCTCCGGCGCGCCGGCACTGAAATCTTGTCCGGGCTGGGTGCCCTCCTACCCGCCATACTGGTCCCCATTCTCGCTTTCTTTTTCCTCAAAGACGCCCGGTCAATCAGAAAATCTCTACTGGACCTATTCGGAGACGGTCCAGACAGGTCAACCGCTGACCAGATTCTAAATGATGTCCACTTGGTGCTCCGAAACTACATACGCGCCCTGGTCCTACTCGCGCTCTCAGCATTTATAGTCTGGGGAATTTTTCTGAGCGTCATGAGATATCCCTACGAGCTACTGTTAGCCGGTATCGCAGGCGTTCTAGAGTTCATACCGGTAATCGGCCCGGCGGCGGCGCTAGCCATCATGCTGGTTGTCTTCATCGTTACCAGTTCCGGAGGACTTCTCTGGATACTTGTGTTTTGGGGTTGCTTCCGCATCTTCCAGGACTATGTGCTTAGCCCCTATTTGATGAGCTCCGGCATTGAGCTATCCCCCTTGCTAGTTCTCTTCGGAGTTCTGGCCGGCGAACAAATCGGCGGTATCCCCGGCATGTTTTTTTCTGTACCGGTCATTGCCATTCTGAGGGTAGTCTTAAACCATCTGGGCGCTTCCTACAATGGCCGGCAGGTTGCCAGCGGGGTCAGTAGCACGTCGCGTATCACTGAACCGGTGGATTACCGTCCCAGCACGCCTGTACAAATGCGGCCGTGAAGCGGCTTACCACTTCTCCGGGCACGTCAGTTGCTTTTAGTTCCTTAAACTCGAATGTGACAGGATCTGTCTTTGAATCGGCTACCGTCGCCAACAAGTATCCATAGACATGGGCCTTAGCGACTTTGGCGTCCTTCGCATCCTGAGGTAACTTGATTCGCTCCGCGCCTGCGGTGCCGATGATCCAGCCCGGCAGCACGCCTCCATGCGTGCGCCAGTATTCGCTGTTATAGGCACCCTCCATGTAGAGGTGAGAATGGCTAGCCAGCAGGTAGACCGGCTTCCCTTTTCCCTTCACCTCCAGCAGCCAACGGTACACTTGGAGCCCGCTTTCCGTTCCTTCCGCAGTCTCGTCCATGCTTTGAGCTTGCGAAAGGCTCTCAGGAAGCGCCTCATGCATGGCGATCACTACAGCACGAAAAGCAGCATCCGAAGCATCAGCGTTCAGCCGGCGCCGTATCCACTTGAGCTGAGCCGGTTCGAAGATACCCGCCGAATTATCCAACGTAATGAAGTCGATGCCATCCTGCATCCAGTGGTAGTAAGCCTGCACCGCTTCATCGCCGTCTTTTATGCGCCCTTCTCGAATCGCCGGCGCGTTAAGCCAGAAGGAAAAACTAGTGAGCAGGTGTTCCTTCGTCATCGGGTACTTCAACTCGTGATTGCCGAATACCAGGTACAGCGGCAAGTTACCGAATGGCTTTAATTGATTATCGATGAAGTCCTGCCACGCGCCTTGGAGGTAGTCGGTAATGCTTAATGCGGCTGGGCCAGCGGCATGCTGCTCTCGTATGTAGTCTTCATCAAACCGGTTGATGGCACGAAAGTCTCCTAGGTGCCAGTAGAACTCGGCTTGATGAGCCAACGCGCTTTTCGCGATAGCGGGCATTACTACATCGCCGCAATCGCGTGAGTCTCCCGACACGGCAAAATGCCATGGCGCTCTCTGGGCAATGCAGTTCCCAGCGAAACACCATAGTGAACAACGGAGAGACCAATACAACCAGTGGAGGCGCACTGCCTTCAGTCTAGTCGGACCATTGGCAGCCCTGCACGATTGCCCGTCGCTCTCGGATGAAATTTGTTACTGCAGTCCCGATCTTATCCAGGCGTCGTACGTCGCGAAGCCCGCAATCGCCACCACATACACAACCACCGCCGCGATCAGCGCTGTTCGAACTTTATCAAGCACACTGAGCTTCTTGCAAACGTTGCTCTGTGTGTCAATCAAGGTGGAAGCGTTGCTGCCCCCGTGCAGGTGAAGGTAGTTACCGCAGTGATCTTCCAGCCACTTACGGTAAAGACCCACCCCTACAGTGGCAGCAATAAGAACTCCGCACAGAATAAAGTGAAGAGTGAAGTTCATAGAAGGATCGCTCCTTTCTATCTTTGGACGAGCCCACGAACGTGAGCCGCGATCATTGTCCTTACGTGGTCAATCCTTACGCCGGCGTACAGAGCACGGCGCTAAATGTCCTCTGGCGGAATTCTATCTCTTATGCAAGCAAGGTTCAAGTGCTTTTTTGTATTTTGTCGTTAGTATGCGACTTGTCCGGTATAATTCGTGACAACGATAGATCCACCCTAGAAAGAGCGCGTCGTATCGAAGCTGTTCGAGCCGTTAGCAAGAGAAATGGTCCCGCCCGCCATAAGGACATCGACCGACTCGCCGGCCTTCGCCGTCGCTCCAAATGACGACATGATTCGATCGACGCTAAGACGACAT
>CAXUCT010000434.1:0-2184 GCA_964249415.1 uncultured Bryobacteraceae bacterium
CACTATTCCTACCCAAGACGAAGACACGCCGACGAGTGTCACGCAACCGTCGGTCCACGTCACGCCACGGCCGAGGGTGTCCCGAAAGGCATCTGATTCCTACTCGTCCACTCCACAACTCGCGGCGGATGCCGGACCGGATTTGCAGACGCCGCCACCTCCGCCCCCAAGTGTATCGCCGCATCCAGCGCACCGGCCCGCTGTGCAGGAGAACGACGGCGACTCGCCGCCTCTACCAGCGCCTTCTGTGCATCCGGAAGACTCAGGGGCACCCGCCCTTGATGCTCAAACTGGTGCTCAAACTCCAAGCTATCCCCAACCCATGCCGCCGCCGCAATCCGAGGTTAGGAATCCATATGCTGGACCGCAGGCGGGCGTAGCTACGTGGTCTGGCAAGCTTGACAAGAACGGCACGTTAACCATTACTGGCGGCACGCCCTCCACCGGCGTTATTTCCGGCGCTGGATTCCCCGGTGTTCCCGTGCGAGTGACGGTCGATCAAACCAACTTGGGTATCTCTGAAATGCCGAATGCCGCGAACGGCTTCCGTCGCCTGGTGCTACGCAGCCATGCCAGGCACGATAAAATCACGATTCATTGGACCGTTATAGGACAATAGTCTTGTTGATTTCGAGCGGGAGTAACTCAATGGTAGAGTCACAGCCTTCCAAGCTGTTGGTTGCGAGTTCGATTCTCGTCTCCCGCTCCATTCTCCATTCTCAGCGCGCGCCGGAGTAGTTTGGACTAGCTCGCCGTTTTGGGAAACGGAGCCCACCCGGTAGACTTCGTCTGGTCGCGGGTGGCCCATTTGTTCCAGACTTCCTTGTCATATAGCAATCGCAAAAAGACTCCTCCAATGACGGGCCGTGCGTGCATTCCAGCGTCGGTCGCGTCTTTGGTCCAGTAAAAGTCGCTGAGCGGGACTCGGTCGGGCGTCGCTTCGATAAAGTCGTAAACCGGACTAGCGAGTGTTTGAAAGTCTTCGCGTGAGCCCGTGAGTGTTGCAGTCCAAAGCGTCCAATCGGTTTTCGTCCAAGACTTGCGGCTATCGAGCGGCAGCCCAAAACGGTTGAGATTACGCCTATAAAAGCTCATCTCCTTGCGGAGCGCTTCCTCAGGAAATAAGTTCAGCCCCAACACCCGATCCCAGACCAGATTGTACTTTTGACTCCACGTTCCGGGCTTATCGAACGCTAACCGGAAATGATCACCGTCATCTGCTTGCTCAATCCACCGCGCCGCGTATTCCTTCGCCAACTGCTCATAAGCGGCGGCGGTTGCGGAATCATCCCGGATGCGGCATAGCTGCGCGTACGCTCCCAATCCAATAATGGCCTTAGCCGAGAGGTTGACGTTATGCGCAAGATGTCCCGCGAAATCGTCCGTGCACAATTGATTCTTAGGATCAAAGCCTTCCGCCTTCAGGTATTCGGCCCATTTCTGCACAGTCGGCCAGTAGGGCGTCAGGAAAGAAGTGTTGCCATCAATCCTTCCAAGAGCCGCAAGCAGAACCAGCATATTGCCCGTCTCCTCCACAGGCATTTGGTTTTCTTCTGTCTTCTCGCCGCCGCCATAGACTTGGCCATCAGCTTGTGGGTAGGTGCCGATGTCGTGAGGAGCGAACGGAAAGTGCCACCGGTCCGATTGCGCGTACTCAAGATTGTAGACGAGCATCGCCTTCGCGAGAGAAGGTCCGAACAGCAGGAATTGAGGCGCCATTGGATAAATAACATCCACTGTTCCGATGCATCCGTTGCTGGTATTCTCTTTCGGAAAAAGCAGTGGCTGACCATTTGTATCCGCGGCGATTTTGTTGCCCGCTATACCTTGCCTGTGCGCTAACGCGCAAATCCGGCCGTACTTTTCACCACCTAGACGGTTGCAGTCGGCGACCAGTTCGCGATCAAAGTTTTCGCATCTCTCTCGCACGGAATCGTACTCAGCTGCTGCGGCCGTGAAAAGTGCTGCCGCGTCCGCGGCCTTCCGCCTCCAATACGGCCGCAAATTTTGCTCAAAGAACTGGACCGCGTAGATCTCGTCGTAGGCGAGCATTGCCCAACGCGACACAGGATTCGAACCAACGCTTCCCAGATTGAAACTAGCGGCCAGAACCGGCGCCTCTTCTTCTACAGAGCGCGGCATCTGCAGATTGGCGTCATCCACCAGATTCGCCGTTGACGCAAA
>CAXUCT010000434.1:2194-3455 GCA_964249415.1 uncultured Bryobacteraceae bacterium
GCCGGCGCAATCGCCATTGCGGTGCTGTCGCTTTTCGGCGCAGCCAGGTACAAATAGCCCCAGTCAATGCGGACGTCATCGCCTTTTGGCTGCAGCACTGTCTGGTCGGCTGAGCCTATACGCAACACGGATAAATCCCCCGCCGTTTCCCTGGACCATGTCACTCGCTGGGACGGTGTATTAACCGCAATTTCGCTGTTGTTGTCGTAGTAGAGGGAGATCGCGTGCTGCTTGCCATCAATGGACCGAACGGTCCACGTCAGGTATCCAAGCGGCCGTGACAGGATCATCAGGTCTTGGGGAAGCGCCGCCGTCATGAAGGTGAGACTGACGTGGACACCCTCGCCTTCAAATTGGTAGACCGTTCTGGTGGGGTGAATCGTCACGCTGGTCTGCGGCAGCACGGGCGTGCCTTTGGGCTCATTTCCCATGATGCGGAAGACATTGTTGTCTATCTTGACGAAACTAGTAAGGCGATGCGGCTTTCCCGTCCAATGCGTGGTGGGTACCTCCGTCAGCAGATCGCCGCTGGACCATATGCTGAAGTAAGGGTCGCAGGTAATCAGCGGCACGGAAGGAGCGCGCAACGGCCGATCCGCTGCCGCACCCCAGAGTGGATGAGTGGCTAGCGCAGCCATTCCGCCTACGCAAGTCTTGAGGAAGTCGCGCTTGGTGAAGCCCAGTTCTGTTTCAGATTGGTTTTGCAAATGGTCCGGCCTTCAGTTGGGATGCGAGTTCGCGCGGCGGGTCTGCTCATATTCAGCAAGCTGCGCCTTCGCGTCCTCCGGTTTGCGTGTTTGCGTGTACAGTCTTGCAAGCGCGTAATGATATTCAGCTTTTCGCGGGTTCAGCGCAATAGCGCGCCGGAGAGCGTTAATAGCCTCCCCGGTTTGACCGAGCCCGCGATAAGCTTTTGAGAGCTCTTCAAACGCCTGATCCCACGTCGATTCAATAGCAAGTGATTTGAGCAGAAGTGCTCGCGCTTTATTGAAATCACTTTGTAGATTTAAGTAGGTCGCGTAATCAATAAGCGGCCACGCGGACGGCTTCTCGGCCTGCGCGTTACGGCGCAACGCTTCCTCGAAATTCTCCACTGCCTTGCCGCTTTCCCCGATACCCGAGTACGCGAGACCAAGGTTGTGGTAAGTGCGCACGGCTGCCGGATCGAGTGACTTTGCAGTCTCCAACTGCTGGACCGCCTGGAGATAAGAGCCACGCTCATATAAAATGCGGCCAATCTCATAATGGCTCTCAGCAGAAT
>CAXUCT010000435.1:0-1207 GCA_964249415.1 uncultured Bryobacteraceae bacterium
CGCTAAGTTGCTGCCCGTTGGGCAAGCGGCTGCCGACTAGAGAGGGTCTGTGCGGGTCGTTGCAGAATGACTGTCGCGTAGCTTGTAAAGCGTGCGGTTTTCTTCTTGAGCAACAAGAGTGTTTTTCGTTCGTGAAGCCAGTGTAATAAACTAAGCCGCCGCAAGTAGTAGGTGTGACCGAAGTAGCCCCGGTACTCGACGGCCTCGTAGCCCAGACTCTGGAAAAACGTGATTTGGCTCGGAACGGGCCCTCTGCATCGGCGATAGTACGCTTTGAATTTGTCGTGTTGCTCGCGGTTGCGTGGAGCGAATAGATCCAAGAGCGTGCCCGACAACCAACTCGGGACGACTCTATTCACCAGAAACGGCAGAGAACCAAGGCACGCGAACGAATGAACACAAAATCCACCGGGCGCTAGCGAACGAAACATGTTGCTGTACGCGTGGAGCGGATCGCGAAAGTGCTCCGCCGTCATCCGGCTGACGATAAGATCGTAAGGTGCGCCTGGAAGAACTCTGTCTTCTCCGCAGATGTCGAAGGCGCTCGTTTCCATGCGTCCGGATTTGCCTAATTCGCTGGAGTTTTCATCCACCGCCCGGTAGAGCAAGCCATGCTCGTGGATGAATTCCGGAGTCAGCGCCGGGTTTGCACCAGCACCTACTTCGCAAACCCGTTGGGTAGCGTGCTGTTGCACGAACTCTTCAATCAGGGCCGGAAACTTATTCCAACCTTCGAAATGACTCACATCTTGGAAAACGGTCTTCATGGAATGCGCTTCCTCCGCGTGTGAGGAACGCGTACCGGAAAAGTGCGATTCTCCCGCCAAAACTCTTCAAAGTCTTTTCGGAGGGCCCACACCCGCGCGTCACTTAAGTAACCTGTCATTATGCGGTTTCTCGTCATCGGCGGCACGGGCTTTATCGGCCCTCACCTCGTTCGGCAACTCGCGCAAATGGGCCACTCCGTTACGGTTCTCCACCGCGGCAGGACACCGGTCGATCTCCCGGCTGAGCAGGTGCTCGGCGATCGTCGCGACTTAGCCGCTCTCGGGTTAACAGCGGATGTGGTGATCGACCTGATTCTCAGTTCCGGCGCACAGGCCCGAATGCTTATGGACGCATTTCGCGGCCGCGCCGGCCGAGTCATTGCCGCTAGCAGCATCGACGTTTATCGCGCGTGCGGCATTCTGCACGGTACAGAGGAAGG
>CAXUCT010000435.1:1217-3452 GCA_964249415.1 uncultured Bryobacteraceae bacterium
CCCTCTCGAACCGGTGCCGTTAAAGGAAGATTCGCCGCTCCGCACGAAGCTGCAAACCTATCCTGCGGCGCAAATCAAGATGCTCCAAAACGTGTTCGGCTGGCTTGATGACGAGTACGACAAAATCCCTGTGGAGCGCGTCATATTGGGTGATCCGGATTTGCCGGGGACGGTACTTCGTCTGCCTATGATTTATGGTCCGGGTGATCGCCTGTCCCGCTTGCATCCTTTACGCAAGCGAATGGACGACCGGCGGCCCGTGATTCTGTTCGAAAAAGGCTGGGCGGAGTGGCGTTCACCGCGAGGATATGTCGAAAACGTGGCGGCGGCTCTGGCCCTTGCTGCAGTTTCCAGTCAAGCGGCGGGCTCCGTTTATAACGTCGCGGAAACTCCGGCGTTCTCCGAACTCGACTGGGCGCGCCGGATTGCAGCGACAACCGGTTGGAATGGCAAGTTCGTGATACTGTCGAAAGAGCTTCTCCCGCCGCATTTGGCGCAGGCAGGTAACAGCGTCCAACATTGGGAGGCTGACTCAACTCGCATTCGCCAAGAACTTGGCTACCGGGAACTGGTGGTAGTTGATGAAGCCATTCGCCGGACGATGGAATGGGACCGGCGACATCCGCCTGCCGGTCCCACTGCGCCCATCCTCGACTACCCTGCTGAAGACGCCGCAATCGCGGCGGCCATCGGCTCTCGTGAAGCTACTTCGCTGCCGATGTAGCGGCGCTTTCGATCTGCTTCCACTCCCCGTCGCTGAGCTTCACGCCGGCTGCCGCTACGTTCTCTTCCAGGTGCTTCACGGACGATGTGCCCGGAATGGGCAGCACCACAGGGGAACGATGAAGCAGCCAGGCGAGCGATAACTGCGCTACGGAAGCACCAATGCGCTTCGCCGCTTCATCCAGCGGACCGCCCGCAGCAGCCAGCTTGCCCGCCGCCACCGGAAACCAGGGAATGAAAGCAATCCCATTCTTCTCGCAATAGTTCAACACATCCTCGTGTGCGCGGTCACTCAGGTTGTACTTGTTTTGCACGCTGACAATCTTCACGGTCTTGTTCGCGCGCTCAATCTCTTCCGGCGAAACTTCAGACAAGCCAATGTGCCGGATTTTGCCGGCCTGTTGCAGTTCTTTCAACTTGCCAAGCGTTTCTTCAACCGGCACTTTTGCGTCGATACGATGCAGTTGGTAGAGATCAATGCGCTCCAGCTTCAGCCGTCGCAAGCTCATTTCGACGCACTGCTCAATGTATTCGGGCCGTCCCACCGGCGCCCAGTTGTTCGGGCCACTCCTGGTCAGTCCACCTTTAGTGGCAATGACCAGATCTTTCGGATACGGATACAGAGTTTCGCCAATCAGCCTCTCACTCACCTCAGGTCCGTAAGAATCCGCCGTATCGATAAAATTAATGCCGAGGTCAACAGCGCGCCGCAGTACGTTGCGTGCTTCGTTCACGTCCTTCGGTTCGCCCCAAATCCCTTCGCCAGTTATTCGCATTGCGCCAAAACCCAGCCGGTTCACCGGCAGGTCACCACCGATAGTGAAGGTTCCGCTTTCGCGCGCATTCAATGTCGCTGTGCTCATAAGAAGCTGATTCCGCACCGCCGCCCGAAGTTTCCGTTTGGCGCATCGCCGTCGCTTACTCTGGGTGATGACAGACGCTACGCAAAGCTCTGCAGGGCATCGCCCCGTACTTTCGACATCTCTGCTGGCGACCATGGCGCTAGCTTCAGGGGCCGCGGTCGCCAATATTTACTACAACCAGCCCATGCTTGCCGACATGGCCCGCAGCCTTCACGTGACCGCGAAGCAGATCGGGCTGGTTGCAACCGCTACGCAAATCGGCTACGCCCTCGGGATGCCGCTGTTTATTCCGTTGGGTGACTTCGTCGAGCGGCGCCGCCTTATCGTTCTGCTATTTGCCGCGGTGTCCTGCGCGCTGGTCGCAACCGCTACCGCCGGGAATCTTGCGTGGCTGGTGATCGCGAGTTTCCTCGTTGGCACGACCACCGTCATCGCGCAGATCATGATTCCACTTGCCGCTGAGTTGGCCGCGCCTGAGCAACAAGGCCGAATCATCGGAACCATTCTAAGCGGCGTTCTGCTAGGTGCGCTACTCGCTCGCACCCTCAGCGGCTTCGTGGCGGGGCATTTCTCCTGGCGCGCCATGTATTGGATCGCTGCCGGGATCTCGCTGCTATTCGCCGCGGTTCTGCGACTCCGCCTTCCGCAG
>CAXUCT010000436.1:0-2725 GCA_964249415.1 uncultured Bryobacteraceae bacterium
GTCCTGGTGGAGGTGGGCGACCGCGGTTTGGGTTTGCCGCCCGAGGCGTTGGATCGCGTGTTCCAGCCCTTTCAGCGTCTCGACGCCTCCGCCAGGCGCGCACCCCCCGGCGTTGGGCTCGGCCTCACTTCCGCCCGCAGCATCATGACCCTGCATGCCGGCTCCGTAACGGCTGAAAATCGTCCCGGCGGAGGCCTAAAGGTTGTACTGAGCCTGCCGGCGGCCCTCTTGTGAGCGTCTTCGGGTGGGATGATCTCCGGCTTGGGTCGTTACAGAACCGCCCCCATGAGGCCATACCCCTCTGCTCTTGCCGCCTGATGGAGCCCGCCCGTGTCCTGATCGTGGACGACGACAAGGAGATCGCCCGCCTGCTTGCCGAGCTGCTGGAGCGGCACGACTACCGCTTCGACCTCGCGCACGATTCGAGAATCCTGCGCGTGCGGGTCATAACAGCCAGTAAGCGTTACAACTCCTAGAAGCGAGCAAAGGCAAAGTATTCGCTTCATCTACCAACTCCTCGTGTCAGCCGTCCAGTTCGCATGGGAAAACCCGTTCTGTTGTGCTGCTTGTTGAGCTTGTTGCCCATTCACTTGTTGCGCGGTAAACGCGGCCTTTGACCCCATATCGGCAATCATCAGTTGACGGAGTTTCTGCAACTGTGCAATTTCCTCAATCGCTATGGTGTTACCGAGCTGCAGCGACTGGTCGCGTCCCATAGGTGTTTTGTTCATCATCTGGATCTGGGTCATCCAGGCTTGCTCGTTCGTAAGCATGCTTCCCTGGTAGCCAGCGGCATTCACGGAACCACGAATGGTGTTAAGCGTGGTGTTTGCCCAGGTGTTGTACTTCAGGGCGTATTGAGTGGCGGCATCCGGTCCGTTGTAGTTGCCGTAGGTTTGTCGAAAAGCGACATCCATTTGCGCCATGTCGCCGGCCAACCCTTGAGATTGGACCAGGATGCTCGATAGCATGCCCAAGTCATAAGCGATGTTGGTGCTTGGGTGCTGGGCAAGGTTGACGCCTTCGCGCACCATCATTTGGGCCATCTGGATGGCGTTCAAGGCAGTCTGCGCTTCCTTGATGTAGGTCATGGCCAGCTGCGCATGATTCAGGAGCTGCGTGATCTCCGTGGCTCCCAGCCCGAATAATTGTGCCCGCGCTTCTCGCACCGGCATACCGATCAGTAGAACGCATGTGGTGAATGCAATCCCTGCTCTACGCACAAGCAGCCGCCTCCTTCGCGGCACAAGTCAAACTGTCATACTCTTCCGCCCACTCATTCAACCCGCGGTACCGAAGCCAGGCGGCGGGCCAATGGTTTCCCTCGCGCTTCATCAACGTGTTCACCATGGCCCGGTCGCGATCGCTCGAAGCGGCTACGAAGGAAAGCGCCAATCGGCCCAATTCCAGAGAGATCATCCGCTTGCCATCGGGCGAAATCACGTAGTAATGAGACTTCGGTTCGGCGTGCGCAATCATTTCGCGATCGCGCGCATTCAGCTCCAGCGCCTCGTAATCGGAGGCACCATCGGAAAGAGCTTGAGGATTTGGCAAACAAACCTTTGTGAAGCATTGCTGCAGAATCGTCTTGCTCAGCGCCGATTTGAGCACTTTCGCAAGATCCTGCACGACTAGCCACACTGCCATGTTGAGCTTTCGACCCTCGTTGAGGAATTCCTCGAAGGCGTGAGCTGCCATTGGATGCTCCAGTGCCTCGCGAAATTCGTCGACCGTTACCAGAGTCGGGATACTCGATGTCAGACGGCGCAGAATCCGCCCGAAGATATAGAACAAGGCTCCGTTCATGGTTTTCTTGTCCAGGCGGTAGATCTCATCCATCTCGAAGACACAGAACCGGCTCATGGAAATGTTGTCGCTTTCGCCGTCTAAGAGACCGCCTAGGTAGAACTGAAGGCCTTCTTTTACTTCCGGAGAATCGACAGCCATGTGGAAATCGGTCAGCGAGCGGCCGCCGCCCCGGTGCTCACTCATCATCTCGAGGGCGCTCTTCACGCTGTTTCGAATGGAGTGGGTTACCCTCAGACCGTTTTCCACCAACAACAGCTCGAGCCATTGCGCGGCCCGGTCCCTTTCCAAAGGCGTGTCCAAATCCTGCAGCGGGCATAGCTTAATTTCCCGGTTGTCGGGGCTGATGTCGTAGAAATCGCCGCCCATAGCGTGGCACAGGGTGTAAAGCGTCTTTTTCTTGTCGAACGCAAACACCTGGGCTTCCGGGAATCGGAACCACTGAGCAATGCCCAATGCCAACCAGGTTGTTTTGCCGGAGCCGATGGGCCCGGCAATGAGCTGATGTCCCACGTCGCCCACATGCCCGTGGAAGCGATACGGGGAGCCCCCGCTCGTCACGCCGTAAAACAGCGGGGCCGACCTCGGCGGGAAATAGGGAGACGGATTGAACTCATGCCCGCGAAAGGGTGCCGATAACGGCATCATGTGCACCATATTGGCGGTGTTGATGACGAATGTGCGGCGCTCCTTGTAGTGCTGCCCGGGGCAGGTCGCGAGCCAGGCTCCGACCGCATTGATCGTCTCGATACGGCACGAGAATCCGCAGTTGTGCTTCACAACGCGAACCGCCTCTCCAACGATTTGCCGCAACCGCTCGCCATCGGATTCCATGAAAATTAGCTTTGCCGAGAACTTCACAAAAATTTCTTTGCCGTGCTCCGCAGCGCTCATTGCCTGGTTTGCGTCGCTTTCCATC
>CAXUCT010000436.1:2735-3446 GCA_964249415.1 uncultured Bryobacteraceae bacterium
CTTTCCATCTGGGCTGCGAAGCTATCAATGTGCGTGTCACTGCCCACTTTGATCGGCGATAGCTGCTTCATGGGAGGCCGTTTTTTGAACCCCCATTTGCTCTTGTTCGCCTGATGGGTTTCCTTTGCTTCCTGCTCGTCCAACAGTTGAGCCTGCTGGCAGTAACGAAAATCGAACGGTAAGGAATCGAGTTCACGCAAGATGCCGGCATAACTTCTCTCGGGAAAACCATCAATGGCAACAACCGCGATCCGTTTGCCTGGAATCAGTTCGCTTAAAGGGTCGCCCAGCTGTGGTTCTGCACCTCCGGTGAAGTCGTCGGTCGCGAGATATTGATTAAGGAAAACTGGATGGTCGGGTAAGGCAAACGGATAGTCTTCGCCGCTAATGCACTGGCGCACGTACTGCAGAAAAGAGTCGTACACTTGCTTTGTTCCGCAAGTTTCGCGCCGCATGGAGCGCAAACGGCGTACCCCCGACAAATTGCCTTGTAGCAACGAGTCGATTTCAGAGAGCCGTTTGTTGAAAAGTGCGAGCGCCTTATCTCCGGGGCCTTCCCTGCCATGGCCGTCCACGGCAAACATATTGCGGGCTACTTTGTTACCGCCATGGAGAGCTGGCTCGTAGGAAATCGACAGGAAATAGCGGCTGAGCCGGGTCGCGGCGTCCGCGAGCTTTTTTTAAACGGTTCGGCCGTCTTGCGCGAATCAC
>CAXUCT010000437.1:0-3032 GCA_964249415.1 uncultured Bryobacteraceae bacterium
CATCCCGGCGAGCGGCGCCGGCGCATGATACGTATGCGCGAGGCTGTCGAACACAACAACGTCTATCGCTGGGCGGGCAAGTTCATCACCGAACTCTCCGACCTACAGTTCCCGCAACGCACTGCGCGGGACTATCCGCTACCCGTTCAGCAAGCCAGAATGACTAGCGCGCGATTAGGAGTTGCCGTTTGAACCTCGCTCCTGCCCTGACGTTTCCCTCGCCTCTCTTTGAGAACATTCAGGCCTTGGAGCAGCGCATCGCCGTAGCGGGGCACATTGCACTGCTGCTCGATTTTGACGGGACCATCTCTGAGATTGTTCTGCGACCGGAAGACGCCCAAGTGGCGCCCCAGATCCGTCCTTTTCTTGAAGCGCTTGCCGTGCGTCCGGACTTCAGCGTTGCGATTGTTAGTGGCCGCGCCCTAGAAGACGTGCGTGCCCGCGCAGGCCTCCAAGATGTCATCTACGTCGGGAACCACGGGCTTGAAATTGAAGCCGGAACCACTCGCTTTCGCGAGCCTCACGCCGAATCGTTGCGCCGCGAACTCCGTAGCCTTTCGCTTCAACTTAAACTGGCGCTTGCTGAAACAGAAGGCGTCGAGATCGAAGACAAAGGCCTGACCCTCAGTGTGCATTACCGCCGCGTGCCGGAGCAGTTGCATCACTGGGTCCGCGAAGTAACCCACGGCGCCGCCGCCCGTTCCCGCTCCTTCCAGTCCCGCGAAGGCAAAATGGTGCTTGAGGTTAAGCCTCAGTCCAATTGGAACAAAGGCTACGCCATTAAGTGGATTTTGCGCGAAATTCTGCCCCCGCCCTCCCTTCCCATCTACATCGGAGACGACGTTACCGACGAAGATGCTTTTGCCGCCATTCCGCAAGGGATTACCATCAGAGTCGGGGAACCCGGCGTTAGCCGAGCGCAATTTTATCTGCCGCATGTTGCTGCCGTTAGCGAGTTCCTCAAATGGCTAATTCACGCAAAACTGCATGGCTCACGCGCAACTGCTCAGCGGGCTGGAAGATGACCCGCTCTGGTACAAAGACGCAATCATTTACGAAGCTCACGTCCGCGCGTTCTATGACAGCAACGCCGACGGCATGGGCGACTTCCGCGGTCTTACCGAGAAGCTCGATTACCTTGAAGACCTCGGCGTAACCGCCATCTGGCTGCTTCCCTTTTTCCCGTCTCCGTGGAAGGATGACGGCTACGACATTGCGGATTTTCGTAGCGTGCATTCAGCCTACGGCACCTTGCGCGATTTCCAAAGTTTTCTCAAGGAAGCCCATCGCCGCGGCCTGCGCGTTATTACTGAACTCGTCATCAATCACACCTCCGACCAGCACGAATGGTTTCAGAAGTCCCGCAGAGCCGAGCCGGGCTCCAGTTGGCGCGACTTCTATGTCTGGAGTGACAGTCCTGCCAAATACGACGGCACGCGCATCATCTTTAAAGATTTTGAGCCTTCCAACTGGAGTTGGGATCCGGTCGCCAAAGCCTACTACTGGCACCGCTTCTTTTCGCATCAACCTGATTTGAATTTCGACAGTCCCCTTGTCCGTCGCACCGTAATGCGCACCTTGGATTATTGGGCGCAGATGGGGGTGGACGGCTTCCGTCTGGATGCCATCCCCTATCTCTACGAGCGCGAAGGAACCAGCTCTGAAAACCTCCCTGAAACTCACGCGTTTCTTAAAGAATTGCGCCGCCACATGGATGCCACTCATCCCGGCCGCATGTTTCTCTCCGAAGCGAACATGTGGCCCGAAGACGCCGTTGCCTATTACGGCAATGGCGACGAGTGCCACATGAACTTCCACTTCCCGCTTATGCCGCGCCTGTTTATGGCATTGCGCCTGGAAGACCGTACTCCCATTGTGGACATCCTGAAGCGCACGCCCGCCATTCCTGAGAATTGCCAGTGGGCGATGTTCCTTCGCAATCACGACGAATTGACGCTCGAAATGGTGACCGACGAAGAACGCGATTACATGTATCGCGTCTACGCCTCCGATCAACGTGCGCGCATCAATCTCGGTATCCGGCGGCGCCTCGCTCCCTTGCTCGGCAATGACCGTCCGCGCATCGAAGTGATGAACGCGCTCCTCTTCTCCATGCCCGGAACGCCCGTCCTCTATTACGGCGACGAGATCGGCATGGGAGATAACGTTTATCTTGGCGACCGCAACGGCGTTCGTACTCCCATGCAATGGAGTCCCGACCGTAACGCTGGGTTCTCTGCCACCAATCCGCAGCGTCTCTACCTTCCGGTTAACATCGACCCCGCTTATCACTACGAAGCCATTAATGTCGAGTCACAGCAAGATAACCCGGCTTCTCTGCTGAACTGGACCAAGCGCATGATTGCTCTGCGCAAGCAATACAAAGCGTTTGGCCGCGGCACGCTCGAGTTCCTGTCCCCTTCCAACCAGCGTGTTCTCGCGTTCTTCAGACGCTACGGCGAAGAAACTATCCTGGTGATCGCAAATTTATCCCGCTTCGCTCAGGCTGTTGAACTCGATCTTCACAAATATGAGGGCTACACGCCGGTAGAGATGCTCGGCAGGACGGAGTTTCCTATCGTGAGCGAAGGGTATTACACGGTAACGCTTGGCCCCAATTCGTTCTTCTGGTTTACGCTGGAGCAGCGCGGCGCGCCCGTCGAAGTCAGCGCTCCACAGCTGGCGCCTCAACAGGCCAGAATTCCGGTCGTACTAGTCCCGGCTCTTTCGGCTCTGTGGGAAGCCAACGGAAAGACCGCCATTGCTAACGCCTTGCCGGCTTTTCTGTCATCCCGCCGCTGGTTCCGCTCAAAGGGCCGGCGCTTTCGCTCCGCCAGCATCACTGAAGTGGTGCCGATTGTGCCCGCCAAGTACGTGCTCGCCCTTGTGCGCGTCGAGTACACCACGGGCGATCCGGAGGACTATGTCATTCCGATTGCCGCGGCGCGCGGCGATGAAATGCAAGCCATCAAGGACGAGAGCCCTGAAGCGCTTCTCGCAGAAGTGCAAGCCTCCGATGGCACCCGGCTGCT
>CAXUCT010000437.1:3042-3444 GCA_964249415.1 uncultured Bryobacteraceae bacterium
CGGCTGCTTCTCTACAGCGCCGCCGAGCTTCCCGAGTTCTGCACGTTGTTGTTCGATGCCTTTGCAAAACGCAAGCGCTTCCGCGGAGAACGTGGCCAACTTTCCGCCGAACGCAATCGTCTCTTCCGGCGCCTGTGGGGCGGAACGCATCCCAACTTGGAGCCTTCCGTATTGCCATCAGCAGAAGTGAATACATCAGTTAAATTCGGGGACCACTTCGTTCTCAAGCTCCTGCGCTTCGTCGAAGCAGGTGTGAATCCCGGCATCGAAATGGGTCAACTTCTCTCTGAAAAATTGACGCCGCCTTTTCCATATGCAGTGCCTTTCGCGGGCTCCCTCCTATACGAATCCGACTCCGGCGAGTCGACATCCATTGCGGTTCTGCAGGGCTTTGTTCCGAAC
>CAXUCT010000438.1:0-2125 GCA_964249415.1 uncultured Bryobacteraceae bacterium
GTGGAGATGGACGACGGGGAAAAGAGCGCGGGTTCAACAGGCGCCTGGTCCGTTGGCTCGGGTTCCCGGCAGAGTGCTTCGCGGAGGAGTTCGGACCGGCGGCGGATGGGATGATCGGCGGCGGACTCTTGGACCAAGGGGGCTCCAGAAGTAAGATGCTTTTCTGCTTTCACGGCGGCCTTCTTGGCTTTACGCTCGATAGCTCGTCGGATGGATCGAGGGGTCATGGTTTTTGGTCTCCTCCAATAGAAATAGCTCGCAAGAGGATGGAACCTCGGCGAGCCTGTTTTGATCAGTCGCGCACCACGGGCAACAACGGCCCCGTGCGCGTAACGTGAGATCGCGCACCACGGGCAACAACCGCCCTGTGCGCGTAACGTGAGATCGCGCACAACGGGCAACAACCGCCCTGTGCGCTTAGATGCTCAAAACGTAGCATACGAAGGGCCTGAAACGTTCTATGTACGTTTTGGAATTGCTGTAAGTGGTTGAGCCGGGGCGAAATATATGTTTGGGCAGAATTGAACTAATTTATTGCCTCCACCGGATTTTTCCCATAAAAAGGTGCGGGGAACTCGTGAAGTGTTTGAATTTGGACGCGAACGTATGATAACGTGTCTGCTTTTTAGGTTGATTGGAAAAGTGAAAGTGTGGAAAAGTGGACGGAGGCAGATTAGTCGGATCGGAGTTTACTGCCTCCGTCCGCTTTTCCCCCCGCGGGACAATTACTGTTAACGACGGGAAAGTAATTCCGGGTTGACATTGCAGCCAGGATGTAGCACTCTGCAAACACGCGTCGGCGAAACTCATTTCGAATTTTCGTCGATTCAGTCGTAATTGCGAGAAGGGAAATCCGTATGAAGAAGCTATTTGTTTCAGCAGTGGTTTGCTTGCCAGTCATCGCGTTCGCACAAGTGGCGAACGCCCCACAATCTAGTCCAGAAGACCTTTCCGGCACTGGCGGACCCCCAATGATTGGTATTCACTGGGCCCGCGGATTTGAACCTGCTGCCCGCTTGCATGAAGCGCCTCTAAGCAGCGCTACTGCAAGTCCTCTCATGATCTATCACGGCGGTAAGATCCTGCCGCACGTTTACACCGAGAGCATTTTTTGGGGGACAAGCTGGGGCAGCTACACGGGCGACAAGATAACGGGTCTGGATACGTGGTATTCGGGTTTTAATGGCTCCAATTATGCGAAGACCTCAGACGAATACACGGGATCGAATGGCCAAGTGGGCCCTACAACGATGCATCTCGGCCATGTCGTTGACACGTCGGCGTCTAGTGGCGGCGGCAATACGTCCACAATCCTGGCGGAGGTCTGCAAAGTGGTAACAAGCCCTGAAGCGGACGGAAACGGCTATTATGCGGTGTACGCTGACAAGAAGCGCGGAAGCGCCGGCTATTGCGCGTATCACAGTTATGGCACCTGCCACGGCACGCCGCTTCAGTTCGCTTACTTCTTCAATCTTGACGGCGACGCCGGCTGTGACCCGCAGGATACCTCCGGGCTGCACTCGCAAGGACTCGCAGCGGTGGCAAACGTGAGTGGGCACGAACTGTCGGAATCACGGAGCGATCCCGCCAGCCCCGGCGCTTGGTATGACTCCTCAGGCGCGGAAAATGGCGACAAGTGCGCATGGACGTTTAACGTTCCGCTGGTCACTTTCCCTAATGGGAGCGAGTGGAAGATCCAGGGCGAGTGGTCGAACAACGCGTACAACAGCGGCGCTGGTTACGCCAACAGCTCTGGCCAGAGGGGCTGTCTGGACGGCCGTTAGAGGGCGCGGTTTGAACTTTGCAGCACAGGCAGGGCCGCTCTTGCGGGCGGCCTTCCTAAACCATGTTCCCGAGGCGGTGGCCTTGCCGATTAGCGGCCAATCTCCGAGTCGCCAGTCGTACTACCCCAATCCGGAAATCACCTTTGATAAATACTTGGTGATAGCTCGCGAGCTACTTTTTGCCGGCACTGCGCCGAACCTTTAAATCCATCATTTTCTGCGCTGGGCGATCGCCGATGACCAGTTCCCCAAGCTCGGTCCATTCACCATTCTCATTGATACGCATCACCGTCTTCGTCTTGAATTCGCCGAGCGCAAACCCCCAAGTAATCGAGTTTCCA
>CAXUCT010000438.1:2135-3441 GCA_964249415.1 uncultured Bryobacteraceae bacterium
GTTTCGAGCCACCGTCCGTCGTTGAAGGCGCGCATTTATAGGTTCCTGTTTCATCGTCGAAGGAAATTAATCCCAGGGCTTGAAGAGCAGGTTTGCCGTCGGCCTTGGTTTTTCCAATGCCTTCGATCACCAGAACAAGTCCATCCAGTTTGAACTGTGCCGATTCAGTCTGCGCTAGCTCTAGATATTGGCCGGGTCCGCGAAGAACTGACGCTTCGCCGGACCACTCGCCGATGAGAAACCCCAGCTTTCTCATTGCTGCCCGCTGCGCTTCAAGGTCGTGCGGTCGGGGTGTTTGTGCCATACAGGTAGCTCCTAGCAAGCCCGCTAGCATGCAGACAGATGTAGTGCGGACCATAGCAACATTAGACAACAGTTGTCAGTCCCGACGGGACGATCACTCGTGAACAACTGCCGGAGTAGCCAAAGTCAATCGCACCGTGCGCGAATACGTGGAGCAGGTCGAGCGCGAGAACGTTGTCCGGGAGCCGGCACCGACTTCTGACCCTTCTGCCTCCGAAGCGGAAGGTAGACCCAAACTGCGCCGCACGTATCGGGAGTCAATTGGTATGAGGACGTGCGCGAAGACGTCCGAAAGCTCAGTCAAATGCCGGAATTTGCGATTGCTCGTCGGGCTCGAAACAAGATCGAGGGCGTTGTTCTCCGAACTGCGCAACCGAATCGGCTCCACAAGGTACGATTGCGAGGGCTGCAAAACGTGAAAGAGCAATTCATCTTGGCGGCAACGGCCCAGAACGGCCCCTACAAACCACCCACGATCGCGCCTTCTACAAAGCTCTGAACGAGCTTCAAAAGCTAAGAGCCGAAAAGAGAAAAGCGCAAAATGGCTTCGTATCGCAGGAGCGCAAAGCAGCCGACGAAGCGCGTCGAAATCGAATGATCAGCGCAAGGAAGCGCACGAAAAACGCCGCGACGACGAAGAAATTCGCCGGCAAGGCTTAGCCGGCACGCGAAGTGTCCCCGCTTGGCCGGCTAAAACTGCAGGTGCAAAGCCACTTGGATAATGCGCGGCCCGGTAGGATTGGTGATCGAACTGGAACCAACTACAGTGGAGATGGTTCCGAAGTTCGACGAGCCAATATTCGTATTCGGGTTCGAGAAGTTTGTGTGATTGAAGACGTTGAAAGCGTCGCCGCGCAACTCTGCATCTAACTTCTCCCGAAAGATAAACAGGTGCTTTGAAAGCGATACGTCGGCGTTGATGAAGCCCGGCCCACGCAGTGCGTTGCGCGGGAATGAGCCCTCGGTAACTTGCCCCACAAGTGCCGCGGGGTTAGTCGTAGCT
>CAXUCT010000439.1:0-3440 GCA_964249415.1 uncultured Bryobacteraceae bacterium
GCGTACAAGGAGCGACACGATAAACTTCCGGTAACCTTCCCAGACGGTCGGCTTAGCAACTTAGACATTTTTCCTCCGTTCGCAACTTTACTGAAGGTGCACTTTTCGCTATACGCAAAGTTGCTGTAGCTTCAATAGCTCGGTCGGATAGATCCTAGCAGTTTTATCGCATAACAACGAGTAGGATTTTTCTGAACCCAGACCACCTTAAGCAGCAGGATCTGATCTATCCATGCAAATGGGTCGCGAGAGTCCGTCTTTTGCTGCCCGTTGACAAATTTAACGTAGCTCCCCTTCTGGCTCGCTTCGGTGAAGCCCGCGGCCTCAAGCCGTCGCTTGATCTCTCGAAAGGGTTGCGGATTAAGCCGCCCAACCTCAACCTCGATCGTGCGAAGGTTGGGTGCGCGGGTAGCTTGCGGTGGCTGTAAATGAAGCTCCAGGGCTTCCGTCAAGTTAGTGAGAGCCTCTTCTTCGGTCTCGCCTTGGGTAGCGACATCCAGTTCAAGGCACTGGGAGACATACCAATTTCCTTGTCGCCAAACGGATGCGGCGAAGGGTCGCTTCATAGCCATATTCTTTCGTACGGTAGCCAGTTCCGCCGGCTGCTTCCCTCACCTGTACGCACGCTAAAGCTCTGTTCCCGTGCCTCCAACTTAAGCTAACGTGCGCTGCTGCGCCTATTCCACGCAGTCACTATCAACCTAACGTTCTGATTTATTGGCTGCATAGAATCTACCTCGAGATCATATTTGCAAAAGGAGTGAGTCTTGAGGTGATAGTGCGCTTCACCAGGCATGCGGTCTCGTCGCAGCGTCTCTCTCCGCTCAAGCTCTGTAATGGGCGCATGCACGCCTATCCAGAAGACGTCAAATGAAGCCAGTAAGTTGGCGAGATCATCGGCCCAGCTTTGCTCTTCCACGATGTGCTCCACTAATAGGTCGATTCCGGCACCCGCAAACGCCGGAATCGATTGGTGAAATCCGGCGAAGAACCTTTCTCTGCCGGCCGAACGCGCAGCTTGTTCGCTGGGGCGAAAGCCTGCCTGCGCGAGTTGATCCGATGCGTAATAGCAGAACTGGGGTTCCAGCTGTTCCCGCAGTGCTTTCGCCAGCGTGGACTTTCCTGCACTGGAAGTCCCGTTTAGAAAAATGATTCGGCCGTTCATCTCTCCTTTTGATTTCAAGGGCTAAAGGTTCCAGGCTCGCGCGAGACGCCCCTATCTATCCTAATGAAATTGACGAATCCGACAGGTGCGCTTGCCGGGCTGAGACCGCGTCTGTTTTAGACTTGGGTTTTTCTTCATGCGAATGAGAACCGCAAGATTTAGTTTCGTGCTGCCGGTCTTCCTGGCGTCGCTCGTGCTTGCGCAGGGTGCGCAGGGAATTACGACGCCTAAAGAGCAGTTCGGGTTCAACCTCGGCGATGACTATCAGCTCATCAACTACACACAGTTGAGCGAGTACTGGCACAGACTTGCTTCGGAGTCGGATCGGATGAAGCTGGTGGAGATTGGGAAGACAGCCGAAGGGCGGCCGCAGTATATGGCTATCGTGAGCGCGCCGGCTAATCTTGCAAAGCTTGACCGTTACCGGGAAATTTCCGCGAAGCTGGCGTTGGCGGAGAACTTGTCAGATGACCAGGCGCACGCGCTGGCAGCAGACGGCAAAGCGGTGGTTTGGATTGATGGTGGGTTGCATGCGAGTGAAGTGGAGTGCGCGCAGGCGCTGGCTGAGATGGTTTACCAGATGGTGAGCCGCACGGACGCGGAAACGATGCGGTTTCTGAACGACACCATCATCCTTTTCGTGCAAGCCAATCCGGATGGCCAGGAACTGGTGGCGAACTGGTACATGCGGAATGGGGACCCGCTGAAGCGCTCGGAAGCCGGGCTGCCGCGGCTCTGGCACAAATACATCGGTCACGATAACAATCGCGACTTCTTCATTTGCAACATGCCGGAATCGACCAATATGAACCGCGTGCTGTACCGCGAGTGGTTTCCGCAGATCCTATACAATCACCATCAAACAGGGCCACAGGGAGCAGTAATTTTTATGCCGCCGTTTCGCGATCCATTCAACTATCACTTTGATCCGTTGATCATGATGGAACTGGACCAGGTTGGGGCGGCGATGCACGCGCGCATGGAGGCGGAAGGCAAGCCGGGGGCGGCGATGCGGAGCGCGTCGACGTATTCTACGTGGTACAACGGCGGTCTGCGGACGACGACGTATTTTCACAACATGATTGGGCTGTTGACGGAGATAATTGGGAGCCCGACACCGATGGATATTCCGCTTGTGCCGGCGATGCAACTGGCGCGCGGTGATTTGCCGTTCCCGATTGCTCCGCAGAAGTGGCACCTGCGGCAATCGATTGAGTATTCGTTGACAGCCAATCGTGCCGTGCTGGACTTTGCGTCGCGATACCGGGAGACGCTGCTGTTCAACATCTATTTAATGGGCAGGCATTCGATTGAGGCGGGCAGCAAAGACTCGTGGACGGTCAGTCCGAAGCGGATTGAGGCGCTAGACACCGCGGCCGCTGAAGAGAAGACTGCGAGTGCGGCGGCGGGAAGTGGGCGGAGTGTTCCGGAGAGGCTGTACGGTACGGTTCTTCACGATCCCAGTATGCGCGATCCGCGGGCCTACGTGATTCCGATTGATCAGCCGGACCTTCCGACGACGATTCGCTTTCTGAACGCGCTTATTAAGAATGGCGTTTTTGTGGAGCGCGCCACGGCGAGTTTCACTGCCGCGAGGAAAACCTATGCAGCGGGATCGTTCGTGGTGCAGACGGCGCAGGCCTTTCGGCCGCACGTGCTGGACATGTTCGAACCACAGGATCATCCCAATGACTTCCGGTATCCGGGCGGGCCGCCTGTACCGCCGTATGATGCGGCCGGATACACGCTGGCGTTTCAGATGGGCGTGAAGTTTGACCGGATTCTCGATGGCTTAGAGGGGCCATTTGAACGCGTGAACGGATTGCTGGAGGTGCCCGCTGGTTCAGTGATTGGATCAATAAGGGGCGCCAGGCACGCGGCCGGGTATGTCTTCAGTCACCGCGTGAATAATGGGTTCATTTTGATGAACCGGCTCCTAAAGGCGGGATGCGAGGTGTATTGGCTAAAGACGAGCGCGCCTGAGATGGCGGGGACGGATTTGGGCCATGGACCTGTATGGGTGCCGGCGTCGGCTACTGCGGGGTCCACGCTGGAGCAAGGGGCCAGGGAGCTTGGGGTGACGGTGTATGCGGTGGCGAAGCGGCCGCTGGGGAGCGTCTTGCAACTTAAACCGGTGCGGATTGCTCTCGTTGACCAGTACGGCGGATTGATGACGTCGGGATGGACGCGCTGGATTTTCGAGCAGTTTGAATTTCCGTTTACGGTTGTGTATCCGCAGGAGCTGGATGCGGGAAACCTTCGTTCGAAGTATGAC
>CAXUCT010000440.1:0-2191 GCA_964249415.1 uncultured Bryobacteraceae bacterium
GAGTACTGCCGCCGTTCCCGCAGTATCCGGTCGAGAGCGATGTATACATGCCAACGTCGCAGTGCCCGTACCGATCTGACCCAAAATTTATTGCGAACCGGAATGGCCGTATGATGACTGCCTTCGCGCGGCTGAAACCCGGCGTAACTGTTGGGCGCGCCCAGTCTGATCTATCCACCATTGCAGGGCATTTGCAAATCGCCTATCCAGAGGCTTATCCAAAGGATTATGGATATGGAGCTTCCGTTGTACCCCTTCGCGACGACCTCACCAGACGGGCGCGCCTCACCCTTCTTGTCCTGCTCGCGGCCACCGGTTTAGTGCTCCTGATTGCCTGCGCCAACGTGGCCAATCTATTCCTGGCGCGATTGCTCAGGCTCGAACGCGAGCTCTCTGTGCGCGCCGCCCTGGGGGCCAGCAAGCTGCGCCTCATGCGGCAGTTGTTGACCGAAAGCATGCTTCTGTCGTTCGCGGGCGGTGCCCTCGGCGCTCTAGCTGCGCCGCTTACCGTCCGCTTGCTGGCCAGCTTTGCGGAGCGTTTTTCTACGCGGGCCAATGAAGTCAAGGTGGACACACCGGTGCTTCTCTTCGCCATTGCGCTCTCCCTCTTGACAGGCATGCTCTTCGGTTTAGCGCCCGCTTTTGCTTCCGTCGGACGCCTTAGTGAGGGCTTAAAGCAGGGACTGGGGCGTTTGACAACCAGCACGAACCGGCAGCGCTTTCGTGGAGCTATGGTCATCGCCCAAGTGGCTGTATCCTTCATGCTCCTGATTGGCGCAGGACTGATGATACGAAGCTTCTGGAAGCTTCAGCAGGTGAATCCAGGGTTTGCCGTGGACCATGTGCTCACCATGCGGCTCAGTCCTAATTTCTCGCGCTACACCGACCGGCAGTTCGAAACACTCGACAAAGAGATCTTGCGGCGCGTCAGGCATGCCGGAGCAATTCAATCGGCCGCGCTAGCCTCAGCCTTTCCGTTCGACCCAGAAGGCGCGGCCATGGGACACGAGACAGTTGGTCTCCAGATCGAAGGCCGACCTAAATCAAAAGGCGAACTGGCGCCTATGGCTGATGTCATGGTGGTGAGCGCTGGGTATTTTCAAACTCTTCGTCAACCCGTAATGAGGGGACGCGCTTTTACAGAACAAGACGCGGAACACGGAGCCCCGCCAGTAATCGCCATCAATCAGGCCTTGGCCGGGCATCGCTGGCCCAAGGAGGATCCTATTGGCAAACGGGTCAAATTCGGTGACGGCAAAAGTTGGGTCCAGATCGTCGGCGTTGTTGGAGATGCCAAGGAGTATGGCCTGGAGCGGCCTGCGCAAGATGAGTTCTATCTACCCGGTTATTCGAATAAGCTCGTCGTTCGAACCGGTATCGAGCCCGTAGCCGCTGCGCCGCTCATCCGCTCCGCGCTGCGTGACTTAGATCCCCAACTTGCGGTCGATCAAGTGAGCACCATTGCAGCGTTCGAGCAGGATTCGTTCGCCTCGCCGCGCGTTACCACCATGCTGCTCGCGCTCTTTGCCGCGTTCGCCGTTCTCATCAGTGCCAGCGGAATTGCCGGAACCATCGCTCTGGCTGTTTCCCAAAGGACGCGTGAACTCGGAATCCGCATGGCCCTGGGCGCGCCGCGCCCCCTGCTGCTACGAATGGTGCTCCGCCAAGGGTTGAGTCTGGCTATCGTCGGCACGCTCATTGGATTCGCTGGCGCTCTGCTCTCCACTCGTCTCCTCTCGTCCTTGCTATACGCCACCAGCCCCACCGATGTGTTTACGTATGCAACTGTCGCCGCGCTCTTCTTGCTCGTCGCTGCTGTCGCTTGCCTGGTTCCTGCTCGTCAGGTCACCACGATTGATCCACTCATCGCACTACGTCAGGAGTAGCGCGTGGTAAAGGTAGCAGATGGCTACTGTTGCGAATCCATATGCAGGCTACATCGGTAACCGGCACCCGGATGAGCTGATCGCCGATACACCCAAGCGCATAGCGGAACTTCTTCCGCGCCTGGGCCCCGACGGCCTGGAGCGAAGCTACGCCCCGGGAAAATGGACCGCCCGCGAGATTGTGTGCCATCTCGCCGACGTGGAAATTGCCTTTGCTTTTCGCCTGAGGCAAATCATGTCGCAGCCGCACCACGTCATCCAACCCTTCGACCAGGACGCCTCGGCCAAACGCTATCGTTCACTGC
>CAXUCT010000440.1:2201-3429 GCA_964249415.1 uncultured Bryobacteraceae bacterium
CTGCAGGCGCCTGCAGCCGCTGCTACCTTCTCCGCTCTTCGCAATTGGAACCTGGCCTTCATCGAAGCTGTCGGACCCGAAGCTTGCTCTAAGCCGGTCACGCATCCTGAACGAGGTGACATGACGTTCCAGACCATAGTCGAAACCATGGCCGGACACGACGGGAATCATCTTCGGCAGCTTGAGATCATCGCCGGTCAAAGAAGCTAGCCGCCCACCGTTGCTCAGGCGCCGCGCTTGTCTATCAGCCGGTCAATGCTCACCGGCCCACCGCCCGCCGTGGCCAGGTACAGAAAGAGGAAGCAATACAGAACCGCAAGTTCTCCGCCATTCGTGACAGGCCAAAAACCTCGCGGCGCATGCGCGCGGAAGTAGGCCACTGCCATCTCGCCACAAAGAATAAATGCTACTGGCCGCGTGAAGAGGCCTAAAATCAAGAGCGATCCGCCGATACCTTCAAGCACGGCCGCGAACCAGAAGATCGTAAACGCGGTCACTCTCGCGCCATGGCCGCCTATGCCCCCAAACGCCCCGAACTTTTGCAGACCATGGAGCATGAAAGTGAAACCTGTCACCACGCGCAGCAGCGACAAAACATATCTTGATTGAGGCACTGTTGTAGAAATGGCCATGATCCTCTCTGAGGAGCGTAGCACTCTGTTAGACGACGTTCGACGCCTGGTTGCGCTCGCCTTGCCAGTGGTTCTGGCCGAATTGGGCTGGATGGCCATGAACGTGGTCGACACGGTCATGGTCGGAAACCTTGGTCCCGCCGCGATCGGCGCCATTGGCATCGGCGGCAGCGCTTTCTATACGTTCGCCATATTTGGAATGGGCCTTCTTCTGGGGCTCGATACTTTGGTTTCGCAAGCCTACGGTGCCGGTGACCCCGAGGATGCGCACCACTCTCTCGCGCAAGGTGTTTACCTAGCTTTCTTTATCGCTTTACCACTGATGTGTTTGTTCGCTGTCATGCCGCCCGCCTTCTATGCACTCCGCATCAACTCCGAAGTTAGTGCGCTCGCCGGGTCATTCGTGAAGACTCTGGGCTTTAGCACCTTGCCTCTGTTGCTATACAGTGCCTTCCGGCGCTATCTGCAAGGTACGGGACACGTCCGTCCGGTTATGGTTGCGCTCGTCAGCGCCAACCTGGTCAACTGGCTTTTCAATTGGCTGCTCATCGGTGGTCATTGGGGCTTCCCCGCGTTGGGGGTGGTAGGGTCAGCGC
>CAXUCT010000441.1:0-3416 GCA_964249415.1 uncultured Bryobacteraceae bacterium
CATCAAACCTGGATGATAGAGCCTCACAATACCGCGCCGGTCTACCAACACGACGGTAGGAGTTGTGCTTACGCCGAAACGCTCAAAATTCCCGGGATCCAAGGGAACGCCTGCATTAGGAATCGCCGAATAATACTTTGCGTACACCTTCTGGATGAACGGCGTCTCTTGGGCGGAGCTGGCGTGTTCCTCTTCCGCTGTGTATCCATAGCGGCGAGTGGGAGCGATTACGACTAAACCGCTGGGGCCTAGGTCCTTGGCAACCTGCGCCAAAATCGGCGCATCAGCTTTGCAGTCGGCGCACCAATGCGCCCAGAAGAACAGCAGCACTACTTTGCCGCGCAGGGTCGCGGCGGGAGCCGGCTTGTTGCCGATCCATTCCGTTTCGCGCAGCAGCGGCACCGGCTTGCCTTCAAGCGTTAGAAGATTGATGTTCTTCTGCAGCCGGTTAGCGATCGATGTTCCGCGCCAGATCCTAAGCGCGGTTTGCAAAAGTTGTATTGCCTCTGAGCGCTTGCCCTGCTTGGCGAGGGCTTCGGCTTGCACCTCATAGGCTGCGCCAAGAGCGATCGGCAAGTAGGGCTCTGCATCCAGCTTCCTGGTGGCTAAAGCAGTTTGGCTGATGCGCTCGATCTCATCGGCTTGCTGAGAAGCTTGAGGGAATTGGCCGGCGGCTAACTCGCCTCGCGCGACCCAGGAGAGCGCGTCCAGAGTCTCCGGCGTATCTCCGTTTAATCTGCGGTACTGAGCTGCCATGGCAGTGGCCGATGCGAGATCACCGTGCTGGAGCGCCGCTTCGACGTAGGCGACTACAGGCGGCGTTGGTGGTTGGCCATAGCTCTTGATTTGACTATCTTGCGTCTGGCTAACTGCTGACAAACTCAGCGCGAGAACCAGCGGAGTAATCACACTGCGCCGGCTTACTGTGAGCACTGCGTTTGGAGATACTCGCGGAACTGCTGCCCCAGATCGTGCCGCGAAAGGGCGAACTCCACCGTTGCTTTCAGGAACCCGAGTTTGTCGCCTGCATCGTAGCGCTTGCCTTCGAACTTCAATCCGTAAATCGGCCGGTTACGAAGCATGTACTTCAACGCATCGGTGAGCTGAATCTCGCCGCCGCTGCCCGGCTGAATGGATTCTATGCATTCGAAGATTTCGGGCGTCAGGATGTAGCGTCCGATAATCGCCAGGTTCGAGGGCGCGTCAGAGGCTTTCGGCTTCTCCACCATGTTGCGGATGCGAAACAGCCGGTTCTCGCGGCCGTTGTCCAGAACCGGCTCCGCATCCACCACGCCGTACGCCGAAATCTGATCGGGTGGAACTTCCATCAGCGCCAGCACCGACGCGCCGTAATAATCATAAACATCGAGCAGTTGCCGGATGCAAGGCGTTTCGGAGGCGATGATGTCGTCGGAAAGAACAACGGAAAAGGGCTCATGCCCCACTAACTCTTTGGCTCGCAGAACCGCATGTCCCAACCCTAACGCTTCCTTCTGCCGGACGTAGGATACGTCGATCATGTCGGAGATGGCGCGGACCATCGAGAGCAATTCGCTTTTGTTCTTCGACTCGAGCAAGTGCTCCAATTCGAAGCTGACGTCGAAATGATCTTCAATCGAAGATTTGCCCCGCCCCGTGACGATGATGATGTTCTGTATGCCCGAGTGAATCGCCTCTTCCACTCCGTATTGGATGAGGGGCTTGTCCACAATGGGTAGCATTTCTTTGGGTTGCGCCTTGGTCGCGGGCAGGAACCTGGTTCCCAGACCTGCGGCTGGAAACACTGCTTTGCGGACTTTGGGAATCATCTTTGGCCATTATAGGTGTCACATCGCTACTGCCCGCCGGTACCTTCCCGGAGCATATCTCCCGCACACGACCGATTAGCGGGCTAATTTGCATACTGAACCGTCCAAACATACCGAAAATCCGCGATTCTAACCACTCGCTGCTCGCGGTTCGTCCCTTCGCGCGCCGATGTGCTACTTCTAGGGTTCAAGGACGCCAACCGGAATCATCAAGATGGCTTACGTAATCGCTGAACCCTGCATTGGAACCAAAGACTCCGCGTGTGTTGACGCCTGCCCTGTCGACTGCATCCACCCGAAGAAGGACGAAGAAAAATTCGAAGGGGAGCAAATGTTATATATCGACCCGGTGGAGTGCATCGATTGCGGGGCTTGCGTCCCGGTCTGCCCGGTGTCAGCTATCTTTGCCCTCGACGATCTGCCGGACAAGTGGGCGGACTTCACGCAGAAGAACGCTGCGTTTTTCGGACGCTAAGCAGGCCTATAAATCGCGCAGGACGTATCTGTTTCCCACACGCCCACGTACGCGATGGAAGCCGATTTCAACTCTTTCTGAATCTCTTCGCAGAAGAACCGGGCAATGTTTTCCGCCGACGGGTTTATTTCGTCGAAGGGCTTTAAATCGTTGAGGAACCGATGATCCAGATATTCGCTTGTGGCCCGTAGCCGTTTCTTCAGCTCCGCAAAGTCATAGAGCATTCCGTTCTCATCTAACTCGCGGCCTTCAATCCCGACACGTACGCGGTAGTTATGGCCATGCACGTTTTCACACTTTCCGTGATAATTTCGAAGCGCGTGCCCGGCAGCGAACGTGTGCTCTACCCAAATCTCAAACATTGAAAAAGTCTTGAATGTCCCCCAGCTTGGTTGTGAACCGATAGGCGGGCAGACTGTCGAAGAACACTCGCCCGTACGGGAGTTTGCTGATCCTATTATCCAGCAGTGCCAAAACGCCGCGGTCCGATGCGGCGCGTATCAGGCGCCCAAACCCTTGCTTCAGCGCTAGAGCGGCCTGCGGAATCTGATACTCATAGAACGCATTTCCGCCGCTCTCGCGAATCGCTTCCACGCGCGCGGCAATCACGGGATCGGAAGGCACCGCAAAGGGCAGCCGGTCAATGATCACGCAACTGAGTTGCTCGCCCTGCACGTCCACGCCTTGCCAAAAGCTCGATGTTCCGAACAGCACCGCGCCGGGCGTGGAACGGAACGCCTCAAGCAGCGCGGTGCGCGGAGCGTCGCCCTGCAGCAGCAATGGGTAGTCGAGTCTGGCTCGTAGCAGCTCATACACCTGCCGCATCTGACCATAACTGGTGAAGAGCAAGAAGGCTCGTCCACGCGATGCGTTCACAATGTGCTCAATCTCGTCAGCGGCACGCTTGGTGAAGGTAGGCTGCCGCGGATCGGGCAGATGTGGGGGCACGTAGAAGAGCACCTGCTTCGCGTAATCATATTGACTTTCTACGCGCAGCGTTCTTGCGTTCTCCAGCCCCAATCTCTTCTGCGCGTAATCGAACTCGCCCGCTACGGTTAAGGTGGCGGAGGTGAAGACCAACGAATCCACTTTGTCGACCAAATGCGTAGTAAGCGTCTGGGAGACATCAATCG
>CAXUCT010000442.1:0-3382 GCA_964249415.1 uncultured Bryobacteraceae bacterium
GGTCGGGGGCGGTGTGTTGGCGGTGTTGGTTTCGGGAACGGCTTCGCTCTTACATACCCCGAAAGTGACTTCGCCAATTGACAAATTAATAGATACTCCACTCTCGTTCGCGCTTGTGGCTGTCATGGCGATCTTTGCTGCGCCGCTATTTGAGGAGCTATTTTTTCGGGGATTCCTGCAACCCCTTTTGTCGCGCAGCTTCGGCATTGCCGCAGGCATTTTGGTAACGGCGGTTTTGTTCGGTTCACTGCATGCTCCGGAATATGACTGGGCGTGGCAGTATGCGGCGGCCGTTTCTGTAGCGGGCGCGGTGTTCGGATGGGTTCGAGCGCGAACTAACTCCATCATCCCTTCCACCGTGATGCACGGCTGCTTTAATGCGGTAGCGGTAATTGCGCTCGCGGTCACAAAATATTCGAAATACAAGCTGGATACATGACCTCGCGCGGTAGCTCTGCGAAGTTACCTTACCTGGCGCTGGCCGCCGTGTGCTTCTTCTGGGGCACAACGTACCTCGGCATCCGCATCGCACTCGAAGGTTTCCCGCCGCTGTATCTCATCGCGATCCGGTACACAATATCTGGCAGCGTTCTGCTGCTGGGCGCCGCTGTTGCGGGTGCACGACTGCCTCGGGGGCGTGAACTGCTGTGGACGGCGGTATGCGGCATCATCTGCATCGGCATCGGGAATGGCGGACTGACGATCGGAGAAAAGTACGTGGCGAGCGGGCTGGCGGCGTTGATCTACACCAGCTCGCCGTTCTGGATGGTGGGAATTGATGCTCTACTGCCCGGAGGAAAAAGACCACGGCTATCAACCGTTGGCGGCCTGGTTGTGGGACTGCTCGGCGTGGGATTTCTGATCTATCCGGCGGCCTCGAGTGGCAACTGGGGGAACGGGATGATGTTTGGATTTATTGTCCTGGAGATCAGTGTGGTGGGCTGGGTTGCGGGCGCGCTGTTACAGAAGCGAGTGGAGGCTGAGACGAGCGCCTTAGTGCGCGGCGCGGTGCAGCAACTAGCGGCGGGGTTGGCGGTGTTTCTGGCTGCCGCCCTCTTTGAGACAATGCCGCACACGGTGGGCACGCGACCTACCCTGGCAGTCGCCTACCTGGTCGTTTTCGGCTCGTTCATCGGCTTCACTTCCTTTATCTATGCGATGTCGAAGCTGCCGGTGGCGATTGTGTCCATCTATACGTTCGTGAATCCGGTAGTGGCGGTGTTCCTCGGCTGGCTATTCTATCGGGAGCACTTCGGCTGGCGCGAACTGATCGCGATGGTGATCATCTTTGCCGGAATTGCGATGGTGCGCTGGAGCGAAAGTTCCAAGGCGGATTCGACTGAAGCTGTTTTGGAGCCGCCCGCGCCTGATCACCAGGCCGAGCCGGCCACGCAGCCTTAAACGCGAGGACGCCGTCCGATAATTGATGTAGCAAATACAAGACTTTATGACTTCCCCTGCTGTTAGTTCCTCGATAGTTTTGGCTCAAACCACAATCGAAACGATTGAATGGACGCCCGAAGGCGTGATCATGATTGACCAGACACGGCTGCCGCGCGAGACGGCGTTCGTGACGTGCCGCACTTATATTGAGGTGGCCGATGCGATTCGTAACATGATTATTCGCGGCGCTCCGGCGATTGGCGTAGCTGCAGCTATGGGCGTGGCGCTCGGGGCCATGAAGTCGAACGATATGGAGGCAGATATGCCGGCAATTTGCGAGACGCTGGCGAAAACGCGCCCGACTGCGGTCAATCTTTTTTGGGCGATTGAGCGAATGAAACAGGTGTACGCATCCGCACGGCACTTACCGATTGCCGAGGTGCGTTCGCGATTGATCGAAGAAGCGAAAAGGGTTCGCGAAGAAGATATCGCCATCAATCGCGCCATTGGGCGTAATGGTGCTCCGCTGGTTCCGGATGGGAAGACAGTGCTGACGCATTGCAATGCAGGCGCCTTGGCTACGGCGGGATTTGGCACGGCGCTGGGCGTGATTCGGGCTGCCGTCGAGATGGGCAAAAAAATTGATGTGTTCGCGGATGAGACCAGGCCGTTTCTGCAGGGCGCGCGCTTAACGGCGTGGGAGCTGCAGCGAGACGGAATTGAGACCACGCTGATCACGGACAACATGGCGGGCTACTTTCTGAAGAGCGGACGGATTGGCTGCGTGGTCGTAGGCGCCGACCGTATTGCCGCGAATGGCGATGTCGCGAATAAGGTGGGGACATACGGAGTGGCGGTTCTGGCCAAAGAGAATGGCATTCCGTTTTACGTGGCGGCGCCGATCTCTACTTTGGACCTGACGCTCGCTTCAGGCGATGAGATTCCAATTGAAGAGCGCGCCAGCAAAGAAGTGACGCATGTGCAGGGCGTGCACGTGGCGCCGGATGGCATTCAGGTAGCGAATCCTGCGTTTGATGTAACACCGAACCGTTACGTGACGGCAATTATTACGGAGCGCGGCGTGGCGCGAGAGCCCTATGTGGAATCGCTATGGAAATTGTGCGAAGAGAGATGATCTCCTGGGCATATGCGTCACTTTGATTTGCCGAGGCTGCGCACGCCGTAGATTACAGGACGCGTAAAACCCGGTAGAATCGAAGCAGGAAAGACGAAGGCATAAATGGACTGGTCAGACTGCGATCTCGTGGAATCGGTGCCGGGCAAAGTTTCCGGGGCGCAAGTGATTGTCGGTACGCGCATCTTCGCAGACTCAATCCCCGAGAACTATGAGTCGTCAATCGATGAAGGCATGGCGCCCGACGAAGCCATCGCTGAGATTGCTGAGAACTTCCCCGGTGCCGGAGTTCAGCGCATTAAGGACCTCCTGGCCTACTATTTCGATCACCAAGCTCAGCCTCAACCTTGAAGGTGCTACTGGATGAAAACGTGCCGCGTTCCGTTCGGCGCGCGCTTCCTGGGCACAAAGTTTACACCGTCCAGGATATGGGATGGGAAGGGGTTAAGAATGGTGATCTGCTGAAGCTGATCGAGGCTGAACGCTTCGACGTTCTTCTAACCGGCGACAAGAATTTTTCAAAGCAACAGAACCTCACTGGCAGGAACATTGCGCTGGTTGTGATGTCGGCTACAAATTGGCTAGTTGTAAGGCCTCATTTGGCGAAGATCGCGCGCGCTGTAGATCAGGCTACGCATGGTACGGTCCAGACAATCCAGTGCGGCATGTTCCTGCGACGCTAATTCAAGGGATTCGACTGGCCTGCTTTCTAACCCGAACGGTTCGTCCGCCTGCCCGCAAATCGTGGCTGGGTCCGTCATGGGTTATGGTGGCTCTCCCTTAACGGAATCACAAATTTCCAAAAAACGCGCTGGTCCTTACGTGTCTGAAACTTACAGCCGGTATCGCGCTCCCGGTGCATCA
>CAXUCT010000443.1:0-3378 GCA_964249415.1 uncultured Bryobacteraceae bacterium
GTAGATCTCGTAGCGCGGCTTGTAGAATTCGACCGCTTCGGGCTGCGTCTCTTTCACTTTTACTTCCTTCACCGCCTGGCGGCACACCTCGGCGGCGCTACCGTATTCGCCAGTGCCGATCAAGGCGAGCAAGGCCGCGCCGTAAGCCGAACCTTCCTGGCTTTCCAGAATCGCCACGCTCACATCGAAAATATCCGCGAAGAGTTGGTGCCAGAAAGGACTCTTCGCGCCGCCGCCCGATAGCCTCACCAAGGACGGCCCCGCACCCAGCTCGCGAATGATCTCTAGCCCGTCCTTTTGGCTGTAGCAAACGCCTTCGAGAATAGCGCGCACTAAGTCGGCGCGCCCGTGTTTTGCCATCAAACCAATCCAGGCCCCGCGGGCGTTCGCGTCTAAATGCGGCGTTCGCTCACCCATTAGATACGGAAGCCAGAACAGGCCTTGCGCTCCCGGCGGCGAGAGCGCTGCTTCGGCAGTTAAATCATCATAGCCGGTCCCTGCGGCGAGCCGGTTTCGAAACCACTGAAGACTTAACCCTGCACCTTGCGTGACCCCCATCACGTGCCAGGCATTTGGAATCGCGTGGCAAAAAGTATGTACACGCCCCGCCGGATCATACGCCGGCTTTTGGAGGTACGCGAACACAACACCTGAAGTACCAATGGTGCAAGAGACAGTGCCCGGTTCCACGATGCCGTTACCAATGGCACTGGCCGCCTGATCGCCGGCTCCGCCCATCACCGGTATGCCCTCAGCAAGCCCGGTACTCTGCGCTGCTGCCGCCGAAATCTTACCAGTCACCTCGCTTGATTCGTAAGCTTTGGGCAAAATGGAAAAGTCTAATCCCAAAGCGCTCACCATTCCGCTTGACCACTTGCGGTTCGCAACGTCAAACAGCGCAGTCCCGCTGGCGTCGGAAACGTCAGTCGCAAACTCGCCAGTCAGTTTGAAGCGGATGTAGTCTTTGGGAAGCAACATCTTCCGCACGGAGGCGAACATCCGCGGCTCATTGTCGCGCACCCAAAGCAGCTTCGGCAGCGTGAACCCCGTAAGCACCGGGTTCGCGATGGCGGCAAGCACGTTCGCCATTCCCATCTTTGAGTTGATGAAATCGACCTGCGGTTGGCTCCGTTGATCACACCATATCAGTGCCGGACGAATGACGCGGTTGGCTTCGTCCAGCAACACCAACCCGTGCATCTGGCCGGACAATCCAATGCCGGAGATAGCAGTTCCGTCTACTCCTGCAGCCTGAAGAACGCCACGGATCGCAAGTTGAGAAGCGCGCCACCAATCCTCGGGATGCTGTTCAGCCCAAAGCGGTCGAAGCATCTGCATCTCTTCGTGCGGGGCCGTGAAGGAGTACTGCGGCCGGCCTCCGGAATCCACTAGCAGCGCGCGCGATCCGCCGGTGCCGACATCAATTCCTAACCAATACATAAAGGTCGAGTAGAGCGATACCGCCGCTACGGCAGCGTAGTGGCTTGAACAGGCAGAGTCTCATCCTGGCGCGCATTTTCAAACGGAAGATAAGCTGCTCCGAACAGGCCCGCGTCCGCGCCCAAAAGAGCTCTTTGCACTCTGGCGCCGCTGCTCGCAAATGTAAAAGATCGCTTGTTAATTTCCGTAAACATGCTAGGCGCAAACAGATCCCACGCCGGCAAAGGGCCGCCGCTCAGAAGATACAAAGGAAAATTGAGAAGGTTGATGAGATTCGCCAAGGCAATACCCAGCGCCCTTCCGACGGATTCGAAAATCTGCTTGGCGCGCACATTCCCCGCCAGCGCAAGTTCATAAACGCGCTTGGCCGTGATCTGCTGCTCGTTGTCGCCGAAGTGCATCATGTGACCCATCGCGGCAATAGCAGTAGCAGAAGCATGCTTTTCCAGACACCCGAAATTGCCGCAACCGCAAGGATTGCCGTCCGGGAACACAGTCATGTGTCCAATCTCGCCAGCCATGCCGCGGAAGCCGCGCAGGATTCTGCCGTCGGCAATGATGCCGCCCCCGATGCCCGTTCCCAGCGTGAGTAGCGCCAGATCTTTCACTCCCCGGCCCGCCCCCATCCACATCTCGCCCAGCGCCGCCGCGTTGGCATCGTTCTCCAGTATGATGTGTGTCTTCAGCTCTTGCTCGATGTGGCTGCGAACAGGAAAACCCGTGAAGCCCGGCAGGTTCGCTGAGCCCACAACCACGCCGGCCTCCATGTCGATGAAACCGGGAACGCCTATGCCGACTCCGCGCAGACCGGACGCATCCAGTCGCGACTGAATACGCTGGATGGCTTCGACGATGTCGGCGACCACGTGGTCGGGACCCGCGTCGAAGACGGCTGGGATCGACACTCGGTCAAGAATCTGTCCCGCCAAGTCGATCGCAGCGACCCGGAGATTGGTGCCTCCAAGATCAACGCCTATCGAGTACGCGTCCATGCGCACTGCATCATAACAGATACCGCGAGTGCCGGGCCTAAGCTTCTACTTTGACGGGTTGTGTGCCACATCCAGCCAAAAGTGAGTGGCTTCGCGAATGGTAGCGAAGAAGCTATCCAGATCAATGGGCTTGCGCAAATAACAGTTCGCCCGCAGCTCGTAAGCGTCGCGAATGTCCTTCTCGGCGTCAGAGGTGGTAAGCACGGCGATGGGAATCAGCCGCAGATCCCCATTCTCCTTCACCTGCCGGAGAACATCGCGCGAATCGGCTTTGGGCAAGTTGAAATCTAGAAAGATCAGTTCCGGAGTAGGCGCGGAACTGTATTTCCCTCGCCTATGGAGAAACGAAAGCGCCTCGTCGCCATCCATCGCGACGTGCACAGTCACTGGAGGCTGGATATCGCGCAGAGCCTCGCGCATGAGCCGGACGTCGCCCGGGTTATCTTCGACGATGAGGATTACTCGTGGGGTGGCCAACGACCGTCTCGCGTCTTTGATTGCAAATAGATATATAGAATACGTTCATCTTAACCGCTAAACTTCTTTCCCGAAAGCTCGAAAAGCAACCTGCGAGACCTGCGAGAATGCAGGTCTACGCAAAACGACCTGCGAGAATGCAGGTCTACACGAATGCGATCTGCGATTAAAGAGAGTGCCGCCGCTTTTCTGCTCATCTGCTCGGGTGTTCTCGCGGCTCAGAGGGCGCCGAATCCCGAATGGCAGTCCTTGGCCTCTCGAACCGCGGGTTTGCGCAAAATCGACGGTCTTTTTCCGCTCTATTGGGAAGATCGCACAGGCAAGTTGTGGCTCGAAATCGATCACCTGAACCAGGAGTTTCTTTACCTCAGCGCCTTATCAGCAGGCGTCGGATCCAACGATCTGGAGCTGGATAGGGGGCGTGCGAACCCGGCTGCCGTGGTTCAGTTTGAGCGCTCCGGCCCACGCA
>CAXUCT010000444.1:0-3358 GCA_964249415.1 uncultured Bryobacteraceae bacterium
GGCCTGATGTCCCACGTGGACGCCGTCGAAGTTGCCAATGGCCAGGGCACAGGGGCCGAGGCGGTGGCGAGCTTCCTCAAGCGAGTGGAAGACGGCAGGGGTCATCGGCCGCCTGACCGCCCGATCGGGATCTCGAGGCCGTCATAGGCGATGTGCACATGCGGCGGAAGTTGAGCTTCAACAGTAGCATGAAGAAGATCATGCGAAATATGTGGAAAGAAAGCTCGTTTCAGCTTAAGCAGCTCCGGTGTCTTAAGCGATTCATGCACGGTGGAGTGGGTGGGATGGGGATTGTGTCGCAGAGCATCGAGGAAGAGAACGTCCAGGCCCGTTAGCTTCTCAAGACTGTCATCGGGGATATCGCTGTGATCGGTGAGATAGGCGCAATCGCCGAAGCGGAAACCATGGACCGTGCCTTTGCCGTGGGAAGCGGGTATAGGCGTAAAAACGAAGCCAGCGGCGCAAATGGGTTCGTTTTTAAAAATGTGGGGAGCGAGCCGAGGGCGACTGGATTGGGTAGGAGAGCTGTCAAAGACGTAGCTGAAGGTGCGCTCTATGACTTCCCAGGTTTCGGCTGATGCAAAGATGGGAATTTCTTGCCGCTGCATGAAGTTAAACGGGCGAACATCATCTAGGCCTAGAATGTGATCGGCGTGGGCGTGGGTATAAAGGATGGCGTCCAGGCGGTCAATGCCGAAATGGAGCGCCTGCTGGCGGAAATCGGGCGAGGTATCGATTAGGACGCGCTTGTCACCCAGCCGCAGCAGCACAGAGGGACGCAGGCGCTTATCGCGAGGGTCGGTGGAAGTACAAACTTTGCAGCGGCACCCAATCATGGGTACGCCGACGCTGGTGCCGGAGCCGAGCACGAGAATGGAAGCATGCTCGAATTCGTCGAGCATCTACTCGGTCTTGGTCCCCTTGCCGCCGTCCGGGGTGATGATCAATGGGCGGTCGTCTTCTTCTTTCTTAGGTTGCAATATAGGACTGGGTTCGTTTTTGCGTTTCTGTTCATCGGAGACCTGGACGAAGCGGAAGCGCAACTCGGTGACGCCGTTCTCAAGCAGCCGCTGTTCTTCGACGGTGAGGTTGCCTCTGGTTTTTTCCTGAAGCATCCCAAGCAGATCGATCGAATGGCGGGCCAAGGGCAGGTTCACTTCCGTTTCGTCGTCTTTTTCGCCGAAGTTGAGCAGCCCAAGTTGCATTTGGGCTTGCATGAGGATGGATTGGACGAGGAACAAGAAATTGGCTGGAGGGATGGGGAAATCGGTAGAGTCTGCCATACAAAGAATAATTTTATCGCTAAGGGCGTAGCGCCTGAATGATAAAAGGATTCACTGACTTTCGATTCAGGTCCCGGTAAAACAAGAATGTTTTACCGAGTTAACGTGGAACGACAGCAGATGGACGCAAAGCTTAAGGTTCACGTTTACGAAACTTCGACGCAGTTGGGCGCGGCCGCAGCGCAACATGTCGCAGAGCGGATTCGCTTGCTGGCAGCGGAGAACGACGTTGTTCCCGTTCTCTTTGCCACCGGCGCCTCGCAACTCGAAACGTTGCGGGCTTTGGTTCAGATGCCCGGTATTCCTTGGGAACGCGTGATTGGCTTCCATATGGATGAGTACATTGGCATCTCGGGGCAGCATCCCGCTTCGTTCCGGTGCTACTTGCATGAGGAACTTGTTCGGCACGTGCCGATGCGCCACTTCTATTACATGGACGGCAATGCGCCCGATCCTGGCGAGTTCTGCTTGCGCTACGCTGCCCTACTCCGAGAACACGAACCACAGCTGTGTCTGGCCGGCATCGGCGAAAACGGCCATCTCGCGTTCAACGATCCTCACGAAGCCGACTTCGACGACCCCGTAGACGTGAAGATCGTCACCTTAGACGAAGCTTGCCGTGGGCAGCAAGTGGCCGAAGGATGGTACCCCTCTCTTCACGATGTCCCCTCGCAGGCAATTACGCTGACGATGCCGGCCTTGATTCGGGTACCCGAAATCATTCTGTCGGTACCAGGTAAACGCAAGCACGCGGTCATTCAGCGCACAATCAACGAGGCTGTTTCTACCACGTGCCCTTCCACCATCCTGCGTACACACGCGAATGCGCATGTGTACGTGGACGAGAACTCCTATAGTAAATAGCCGGTTACCATCAAAGCGTGGCGGATGAACAAGCACAGCGGTTTGACGAGGCAGGGGCGAAGTTTGCGGAGCTGTTAAGGGTGATGGCGCGGCTGCGCGCACCGGACGGTTGTCCGTGGGACCGGAAGCAGACGTTCCAAAGCATCAAGCCGTATCTGCTGGAAGAAACGTATGAAGTGATGGATGCGATTGATGCGGAGGACTGGGCGGGACTGGCCGAGGAATTAGGAGACCTGCTGCTGCAGCCGGTGTTCTTTGCGGAGATGGCGAACGAGCAGAGTCTGTTTTCCATATCGGACTCGCTGGACGCCATCAATCAAAAGCTGATCCGGCGTCACCCGCATGTATTTGGGGATGCCAGCGCGGAAACTCCGGAGGATGTGAAGCGGCGCTGGGACGAGATTAAGCAGCAGGAAAAGGCAGAGGGGGGAAAGATTGCGGACGCGCCGCTATTGGACGGCGTCCCGCGTAGCTTGCCGGCGTTGGTGGAGGCAGAAAAGATCAGCCAGAAAGCCGCAGGAGCAGGATTCGAGTGGCCGGATATAAGCGGCGTGCTGGAAAAACTGCAGGAGGAAGCAGCGGAACTGGCTAGCGCGCGCGGCAACGCAAAGCCAATGGAAATTGAGCACGAGGTAGGCGATCTTTTGTTCACGGTGGTGAACTTGGCGCGGTTCCTAAAGGTGGACCCGGAGCAGGCGCTGCGCAAAACGAGCGCCAGATTCAGACGGCGTTTTGGATTTGTGGAAGGAGAGATCGCCGGTGCCGGCGGAGAATTGGCGGGGACCCCTCTTGAGCGCATGGAAGAGCTGTGGGAGGAAGCGAAGCGGCGGGAGCGAGCAGGTGTTCGGTTTTGAACGGGAGAGTTCGTAGTTGAACACCGGTAACACCATAATGCAACCGGAACAATAGCGATTTTAAGCTTTTGCAATTGGCCGCTTGCCTGCGGATGGAACAGAACGATGTTCACAGGGATGCAGGATTTTCGATTCGCGCTGAGGCAGATGCGGAAGGCGCCTGGATTTGCAACCGCTGCAGTGCTGACGCTGGCGTTGGGGATTGGCGCGAACACGGCCATGTTCACCGTGATTGACAGCGTGCTGATCCGGCCGATGCCCTATGCGGCGCCGGACGCGCTGGTGAGCATTGGGCAGCCTGGGAGAGAGGGCGACTTTGGCGTCACATCCTGGACGAACTTGCAAGACCTGCGGAAG
>CAXUCT010000445.1:0-3337 GCA_964249415.1 uncultured Bryobacteraceae bacterium
CCTCTGACCAGACTAACCCCTCGCTCTGGCGTGGCTCGTTCTCCGAAAGCCACATCGTGGAAACGCCAGAACAAACGGACCTCGAATTCACAGTGGCGGGCGTCGGAAGCCGGTTTCTTGCGTTACTGATTGACACCCTGATCCAGACGGGATTGTTGATCCTTGCCGGCATCGTGCTTGTCTTGCTGAACGTCACGGGAGTCTTCGCAAGAGTGTCGCTCGCAACCGCCTGGATGTTGGCCGGTCTGATAACAGTTGCCTTCCTGCTGCTCTATGGCTATTTTGTTTTCTTCGAGATCTTTTGGAGTGGGCAGACTCCGGGCAAACGACAAATCGGGCTCCGAGCCATCAAAGACACCGGTCGTCGACTAACTCCCGTCGAGGTCATTGGACGTAACCTGCTTCGTATTGTGGATCAGTTGCCCGGGTTCTACGGGATCGGCATCGTGGTGGCGCTCCTCAATAAGCAGAGTAAGCGATTGGGCGATTTTGTGGCCGGATCCATTGTGGTCAGGGAAGCGTCTCCGTCTCAGATCAGGCGAACCTGGAGCCGTTCTGAATCACACGGCGTTGCTTACGCCCCGCTCGGAGCAGGGCGTCTCAGCGAAGACGATCTGATCCTGATCGAATCGTTCCTTCAGCGGCGGCACGAATTGGCGCCCAACATACGTCGGCGCATGGCCGGAGAGATCTTCCATCGTGTCGAAACCAAGCTGACCGTCACTGCCGAACAGCAGCCAGACTTAGAACACCTTCTTGAGGCGGCCGTGCACGAGCGCAGGGCAAGCGGCAGCGCCTAAGTGTAGCCCTGAAGATCTTCAACGGTTCAGGATCGTCTTCTTTAATTGATTGGGAGCCAAACCTTCCACTTCGAGAAGCAGATACAAAGGATGGGTATCTCCATTGGCGCCTAATCGGGGGATGTCGGAAAGACTGGTCGACCCATTGACAAATCCTCCATGTGCCGAAAAGAGAGCCTGGTAATCCGACCGCATCACCAGCTCTGCCGTCTCTTGTCGAATATTACGAATTGCTCCAAAAGGAAACGAGAACAACGTTACTGGCTTCCCCAGCACTTCGGTGAGTTTACGGCTGCTCTCGACAATTTCGACTGCGGCTTGATCAGCCGCGCACGTTCCCAAATCAACATGATTTACCGTATGAGCGCCGACCTCAAAACCACTGGCAGACCATCCGCGAAGCTCATCGGAAGATAGATTCTCAAAGCGAAATGCATATCGGTCTCGGTCGTGGAGGAACGCTCGATCCGTATCGAGAAAACCGGAGCTGACGAAAAACGTCGCCGGAAAACTCAACGCCTTTAGTATTGGTGCGCCGTTGGTGTAATCATCCCGGTAACAGTCGTCGAAGTGAATCGTAACGGCCGTGGCGGGAAATGGTCGCTTCTCAGCAATTGCGCTGACCAGCGAAGCAGTATCGATTGCCGGGTAGCGCCTGCTCAACGCGAGCAACTGTGCCGCAAATGTCTCAGGATCCGTAGTGAGAACATCGCCGGCAAAATCGTTCACTCGGTGGTGAAGAAAAATTGCGGCGCGGCTTCCTCGCCCCCGGTGCCGCGCACGAACGAATGCATAAATTCCCGACCAATAAACCGCAAGTGAGTAAAAGTTTTTAAAGATCACTGCTAGATCGGGCCGCGTTCTCCAATGCGGCAAGCGCTTCCGCAGCTCTGCAACCTGCGCACGGCTCGGCTTCGTCCGCGTTTTTCGTGTTGTCCGCGGCTGCGGGTCGCGGCGAAAAGAGCCTTGAGCAATCGACTCGACGACCGCGGTCAGCACTCGCGTCCCTTCCTCATGGAGCTTTTCGAGAACTGTATCGGGTGTGTCGAATCGTTCAATTGGAATTTCGGATGTGGCGATTACGTCCCCCGTGTCGAGGCCGCTGTCGACAAAATGTATGGTGATACCGGCGGCCTCTGCCCCGTCGTAAAGCTCCCAAAAGCCCGGCGGCAGACCCCGATAGTCCGGTACGCGGCCTTTGTGAAGATTTATGCAGCCGAGCCGGGGCAAACTGAATGTACTCCGGCGGAGCACACGGCTGCCAAGAACGACACCCAAGTCAGCCCCGAGGCTTTCAAGCTTTGCAATGGCTTCTTCCCCATTCAGATTGGGAACTCTCCAGAGATCGAGCGAATGCTTTCGGGCAATGTCCTCGAACGAGAAACACCGCTCAGGAAAAGCCTTCCGCAGCACGCTCAATGTGTCAGGCCGTCGAACAATAGACCGGGACACGAGACTCTCGGTCACGTTCCGAACGCTTCCCAGAATGCGGTGGAACGGATAACTGAACCCATCACGGCGAATGTTGTTCCGGAAATTTTTCAGACGGCGGCTCGAAACGGTATGCCCTTCATCAAGCAGAATGGCAAGAGCTTTGACGTCTGGTAATCCGCAGACGGCTTCTATGGCGTCTCGAGTTGGCCTGCTATCGGCGCCTGTTAGGAATACAACTTTCAGCATGCCTTATTAGCTGGTCTCGAAATGGCGAATATGTCGGCAAGGCAGGACAGCGAACTCACAGTATACAAAGGCACCGAATCGGACCCGGCCTAAGTATTGAAAGTTGATCGCAACCGGGCAGCCATCGCCGCAATTACAGTAGCCTACTTGACAAAAGTCATTCGCCAGTCATAATGAACCTAAGTTCTTCCACGTTAGAACCTACTGTCACTTACCAGCAGTTCTCCACGTAGACGACTCCCGCACTGTTCGCGATTCTTTTACCGTTCAACAATCAACTGGCTTAGTCCAGTAACTCGCATCAGGGGGAGTGTATTCGATGAACCTTAACGGAACTCTGCGTGTCCTGCCTGGATTCGTAGCGGCGTTGATTGGGATTGCCGCCATTCAGCCTCTAACTTACGGCCAAACAGCTACTACAGGAGCCATCAGAGGCACTGTTGTAGACTCGGCCAACGCAAATATCCCGGACGTCATTGTTAGTGCCGTATCGGATTCCACTGGAACCCAGCGCTCCAGCGTCACCGACGCGAGCGGCACGTACACGCTGAGCTTATTGCCTCCAGGCGTGTATCAAATGAAGTTTTCGGCGAAAGGTTTCAAGAACGAAGTTCCTTCTCCCATCACCGTTACTATTACCGAGATCAGCACTGTCAACATTTCCATGGTCATCGGCACACAACAGCAGACGATCGAAGTGACTGCCGCCGCTGTGCCGCTCGTCCAATCTGAAAGCGCTACTCTCGGCACCGTTGTCGAAGGTAAAACGATTCAGACAGTTCCTTTAACCGAACGAAACTACACACAAGTCCTCACCATGTCCACCGGTGTCGCCGGCGACGTGAACAATGCTGCTT
>CAXUCT010000446.1:0-940 GCA_964249415.1 uncultured Bryobacteraceae bacterium
ACCACGTCTGACGCAAACTGCGATAGCTGTAAGTTGGCTGTTGAACTCATTCAAGCGCCCTGATTATCCACGCACCGGAACGTCCCATACATGTGCCGGTAGTCGCGACGAAACCAGTTGCGGAACGATCGGCGAAGCAGCCGTGCTGCGGTGCGCGGCGATCCACCCTTCATCACGTTATGGTCGCCGTCGAAGAAGTTCTCGGAATAACCGGGTTATGTTTCGCGTGCTTTAAAACGGGGACACGGCCCGAATACCGTGCTGGGCCATTCCCATCCGTTGCCCACAAGCTGGCTCACGCCCCAAGCACTATTGCCTGCAGGTGTGGCGTTGACAGCCTCCGGATCCCAGCGCTTGAAATCGAAGTTGCCCCGCTTGTGCGTCGGTTCAGCGTCGCCCCATGGATAGAGGCTGTTCTCACCCGGAGCGGTTGCATAAGCGGCACGATGAAACTGTTCTTCGGTCGGCAGTTCCTTGCCCAGCCACTTTGCATAATCGGCCGCTTCAAGCTGGGTCACATACACCGGCCAATCGAGCGGCAGCGGGATCTCCTCAAACATGCCGCGGTAGAAAAGCGCGCCGCCGCGCTGTACCCAGAATGGCGGTAGGGGGGCGCCTTCCTTCACGAAACGGAGATAGTCTCCATTGCTGATCTTGTACTGCTGAATACGAAACGCCGGCACCGGTTGCCGGACTTCTTCATATTCGTTATCCCAACCGAAGGAACCGTTGTGAGGCCTGCCAAGAACCGCCTCGCCTGCGGGAACGTCTCGCCACGCGTTCTCCACTGCAAAACCAGAGTGCGGCTGAATCTTGCCAGACACGGGCATCCGCTTCAACTCATAGCTGAAGTTGTGGAACATGTACGCCAACGTCTCCAGATGCATTTGGCGATGTTCAAGCGCCATATACGCGATGTCTTATGGAGCGCGTTCCAGAT
>CAXUCT010000446.1:950-2802 GCA_964249415.1 uncultured Bryobacteraceae bacterium
CCCAATTGCGGCAGCGATCAACGTAAGCTCTGACCTGTGCGAGAGTGGGCCAATCTTCAGGAGTGTCAGAGGGAAGATGACCCGAATCTGGATCAATTCCGGCCTGGAACAAGCGGTCCAGATCCGTATCCTGCGATTTAAGCCCTAGGCCCTCACGGCAAATCTGAATGGCATCAAAACCATCTAGATGCCCAATGTAGAAGATGACTCGATGCCGCTCCGCAATAGGGCGCGCATAGATCCCCTCGGGGCTGAGTATATCGAAAAGCCGGTCACTCTCCGCTCTCGCTGCCTGTACTTCCTCGAGCAACTTACTGGTCGCCGCAACTGGCATTGTCATACTCCTCTCAAGGGAACTTAGTGACATCAAGCACCCCATCGTTGGACGCCAGAGCGTCAAACGGAATACCAAAATTTTGGTTTAGGAAGGGGTTCTTGCCGCTTCCAATACCGTACGGGCAAGGGCCACCGCTTCGGCTGGGCTATGGATTTGCCCTTCTAATTGCGCTGTTTCTACGGCTTCTAACGCCTTCGAGAAACTCGGCCCCGGCTTATAGCCCGCCTTGATTAGATCGCGACCACGAATCAAACGTGGCGGTCGCAATTCTTCTAGGTCGAATTCAGCCAATTTTGCCTGGACAAAGTCATACGAATCGGTGTAGCCGTTACTCGCCAGACAGTCCAATCGATGAAGCTCCAGATGCTCATCAAAGCGGGGCAGCCGGAGAAAGCGCTTTAGCGTACTCAGGCGCATTTGACGCACGTCCTTGAACTTCATATGATTTGCTACTAACGCCGCGACATGCTCCGTCTCTTCACTGGAAAAGCGCATTTGTGAAAGCCGCTGCTTCGTCATCTCAGCTCCTACTTCTGCGTGTTCATCGAAACGAATCCGCTCGGCCAGGCGAAATGTCGGCGGCTTGCCCACATCATGCAGGAGAACACCCAATGCCAACTCAGGCGACGGATCGTGGAGGTTTTCGAGCATCAACAGCACGTGCGTCCAAACGTCACCCTCCGGATGAAACTCCGGCGGTTGTTGAACGCCTTGGAAAGCTTTTACTTCGGGCAAAATGTATACCAGAAGGCCACATTCATCCAGCAGTTCAAGACCACGCCGGGCACCGCCCTCCGTTAAGATGCGGACCAGTTCCTCGCGGATGCGTTCACCCGAAATCTTTACGATTGCATGTGCCTGTCGCTTGATGGCGTCGGCCGTGCTTGGCTCGATAGCAAAGTTTAGGCGCGCAGCAAACCGCACGGCGCGCAACATGCGCAGATGGTCTTCTTCGAAACGTTTTTCCGGATCGCCAATCGCGCGTATAACCCTGCGCTCCAGATCGGCCTTACCACCCACATAGTCGAAGATCTCGCCAGAGAGAGGATTTTCCATCAGCCCGTTGATAGTGAAATCGCGCCGCTGCGCGTCGAGAGCCGGATCTGTCTCAAAACGGACTTCATCAGGACGGCGGCCATCGGAATAGGCGTCTTCACTTCGAAACGTGGCTACTTCGACCGATACATCTTTACCTCGCGTGAGAAGGACAACTCCAAAGTGCGCGCCCACGGTTTCGGCTTGGGGGAACAAAGCAAGAAGCTGAGCAGGAGTGGCGTTCGTGTTAACGTCGTAGTCTTTGGGCGTAATTCCCAACAGACGGTCGCGGACGCAGCCTCCCACCAAATATGTTTCGTAACCGCATGACCGAAGGTTACGGACTGTATCGATTGCCAGCGCCTCTTTGCTTGCTAGCGCTTGACATGACGTACGGCTCGGCACTTCAACTCAGGCGTGTTCGCTTTTCGCCTTGGGGGCTTCTTCCGCTTCAAGGGCCGGAGTGGGCGGCTGGCCATC
>CAXUCT010000446.1:2843-3320 GCA_964249415.1 uncultured Bryobacteraceae bacterium
ATTTCTATCCGCTTTAATTCTTTCTTTGAAGGCGGCGCCTGTTCATGACGGTAATCATGGTCGTGATAGCAGGTCCGGCATCGAACCTTCGCCGCTTGTCCTTCTACGAGAGAAACGATGGAATGGTTCGTGACGCGGCGGCACTTGATACAGTGATCGTCAATCACATCGCCTAATCGCTGTTCACTCATGAAAGGGCTCAACAAGTCGGAGTATATCAAGAACAAGGGCCGACGCAGCGTACTGGGCCGTACATATCTCTCGCAAAAGGCGGGGTAAGCAGTTTGTTAAACTGATGCTTTCCCGCCCGTAAAGGCCAGGTAGCTCAGTCGGTAGAGCGCAGCCCTGAAAAGGCTGGCGTCGGCGGTTCGATTCCGTCCCTGGCCACCACATACGTATTTACATAATCAAAACCGAACAAGGCGGCAAAAGAGCCCGTTAATTCGGCAGTGCGCTACCAGGCAGACGGGGGATCGC
>CAXUCT010000447.1:0-1968 GCA_964249415.1 uncultured Bryobacteraceae bacterium
GGCCGCCTAACTCCGCGACCTAGTTATAGAAGTCCGCACAAAGGAGTTCCTCTTCGCCTGACTTCGCCGCTACTCTCGCATTAGCCTTTTTATTGTCACTCCCGCAGGGAATCCGCGATTGCTTTCGTATTCGCTGTTGCTCTTGCTTTCCTTGTCTCCGCTGAACCTCTCGATCCCGTTCCGCACGAAGAATTCTGGGACGAGATTTTGCAGCTGCCGCAGACACACAGGCCGCAGTTATTTTTCAATTCGTCAAATCCACGAGTGCCAAGTCATAGGACGCAAAGTCTCGAAAGGGGTTCAGCCCGATATGGTCATGCAACAAAACGCCCAAAGGCCTGGGACTGCCGTAATCGTCGTACTCCTCTCCCGTGGCAAACACTGCGTGATACCCGTTCGCATGCGTAAAGGCGAGCGGGTGACCATGCTTAACCTTCACCTCTCCTACGCCAAGCAGTCTTGCGATGTATCGCACATCATCTCCTTGGTTCAGTAGCTGAGCCCCGTCCAGTATGTCGTTGTCAGGACCATCAATCTCGGCGGTGCGACGCTTTGCCATTACCGCCCAGACAAAATTAGCCTTTGCCAAAAGTTGTGGATCTCCGGCTACAACACCATCTACCTTCGGCAAAGTGAACCCGCTTTCGTTTCCAGCAAGCCGCTCCTCTTCTTCCGACACTCTGACGACCGAACCATCCCGCAGTGTCACTACACTTGTGGTGCCCTCCTTGAGCACGGTTTTTAAGATAGCGTCTGGCCCAAAGGTCGCGAATGCGGCCTTGATCAGAGCGATCGAGGCACAATTTCCACGTTCCGGGCCAGTTTCCGAACCAGGTGCTTGCTGGAATGCCATCAGTACGTGCTCCGCATACGATCGAGATGGCGTGAAGTTTTGTGCTGTGATAACAGTCGTTGGAAACGCCAATGCGGTTGCGAGCACTGTACCGTGAAGAAAACTGCTGCGCATCTTCTTGTATCCTTCTCACAGATAATTTCTCTCTTTAGTTGAGAGTCTCGGGAGTTTGCTAGGTCGTCTTGTCCGAGCCTTTGTTCTTGTTCGCACGGATCGCATCAATCAACTCAAAAACGTCAAACGAAAATCCAATCCCGTATCGGTCCCGGTTTGGCTGCGGCAGGTAAATCGGCTGCACGCCGTGCGTCTGATAATTGATCGTGGTGGAATTGGGCGCGGTCAGCACCATTTGCTGCGTGTAAGCGTCACTTTGGTTCCTTGTGACCGCCAGGTCCATGGACCCGAAACCATTGAGCCCGCGCACATGCGGAATCGGCATCATGCCCCCGGCATGTACAACAAAATGCCGTAACATGCCTCCGGTGACATATTCGTCCTGCCCGAAGGTAAAGTCTGCAATGCCGGGGAAGCGTAAATGATGCTCATCGTAATCCGCACCATAGAACTTAAGTCGCAGTCCGGCCTGGTAGTTCCGATAAAAACGAGCGCGATCCTTCGGCACGAAAGCGAAGAAACAGGCCGCCGTCGTGCTAGCGGCTGTGCAGTCGGCAGCGGGCACAGTCAGACCTGTTTGCATTGGAGAGAAGGCTTTGTATACAAGGTCGGTCAACAGAAATACCGTCGGTTGCGCCTGCGCAAACGATGCCGGCGTGATCGCCCCAACCGATGCGACCAGCGACAACGTGACCAGCATGTTCGGCGTCCTTTCCTCCGGCTTCTTGGCGCCAAGGTCGAACACATCGCCGTCCACCCGCAAGCCCTTTAGCTGCCAAGCTACGCTGGCCTTCGCCTCGATCGACTGCACAATCTTGTCCGGTGTCGTCCCTAATGCCGACCCTACATACGTGCCGACCGTCGCCAACGACCCAACGCTGTCGCCCAACTTACCTGGCTGTGCCATACCCGCCACTCGCAGGTACCCGGAGAGCCAGAGCCGATCCTGTCGACCGAAATCCTGAGCCTCTTGCACCGGTTCTGATCCGTCGGAGCAGAGA
>CAXUCT010000447.1:1978-3141 GCA_964249415.1 uncultured Bryobacteraceae bacterium
CTTTTCCATTTTTCTCCACCTCACCTGTCAGGCAGCCGCTTGCGCTATTACTTACGGGAAAGTCAAGCAGCGCCGAGCCAGTGAACACCGCCTTCGGATCCGTGGAACTGGCTCCCGAAACGTCCAGTCCAGCCAAAATCGTCGTTAGTGGGGCGCTCTCGCGAAAAGGTTCTACCTCCGCCCTTGCGGGAGCCGCAATCACGGGCTCGGAAATACCTAATTGCAAAAGATGGTCACTCTTTTCAATCGCAATAGCTACGAGGTAGTCGCTAACTTTGGGAACACTGGCAAGAGTCGCTCTGAACTTACCGTCGCCATCCACTGGTACATGATGGGCGTCTGGTTGACTGCTTGCCTCCACCGGAAGTGCCTGGGGCTGTTGAGGCCAACCGACACCCAGCCCGAACACCCACCACCAAGAGCTATTTCAACAAGCTCCTAAAGAAAGGAATATCCTTGGCTTTTCACCCCACGCACGCAAGAGGCTAAAGCAAGTCACACGTTGGAAACTCGCAATCCTTCGCCCAAATCTTTCATCACGCCCTCGTCCAAGACCGCAGCCGAAGTGCCACCTGACCGAAACCCAATGCCCCCACCAAAACAGCCCGGCGACTTACGTGCCATCCGTTTCTGGCTTGCCCTGTTCATCGCAGGCCTGATTCTCAGTGGCCTCACCGCCTTTCCCCTCGAAACCGAACTCCACGGCCTGCTCGCTCTTCTGCAAGCGGCTTCCGTCCACTCCGTCGCTGAACACACTCACCTGTTGCCCTGGATCACACGCGTTTACCGTGCACTCGCCGATACGAACCACCGTTACCCCTTTCTCGCCTACGGCACAGACTGGCTCGCCTTCGCCCATCTCGTCCTCGCGATGGCCTTCATCGGCCCGTACCTCGATCCCATCCGCAACCAGTGGTTGATCTCCTTCGGTCTGCTCGCCTGCGCCGCCGTCCTCCCGTTGGCTCTCATCGCGGGGTCCATCCGCGGAATACCCCTGCCCTGGCGGCTGATCGACTGCAGCTTCGGCGTCCTCGGCTGCCTTCCCCTGCTCCAGTGCCGACGCTTGATCAAACAGCTCGAACGGACAGTGCCGCCCGCTGCGGATCGCGTTGCGGTTGCGAGTACACCGCAGACACCGCCGGTCTAACCGCCCAAGAGTCCAC
>CAXUCT010000447.1:3151-3278 GCA_964249415.1 uncultured Bryobacteraceae bacterium
CAGGGTTCAGCAGATCGTTTGGCGATTCTCCCGAAGTCGGGATGCCCATGATCGTCCCTCTTCGCCCTCTACAGCTTGACAGATCAACTCACCCTTTATGAACTGGGTCGCGCCTTACTCAAGGTCC
>CAXUCT010000448.1:0-3276 GCA_964249415.1 uncultured Bryobacteraceae bacterium
TCATTAAGAAGGGCAGCGCGCCGCGCCTGCTGGGCAACTGGATTCTGGAAAACGGCCGAACGATTCATGCGTTGCGAGCAGGCGTGGAGACAGACGCAGGCGCGCGGCCGCAGTTCGCTAGAAATGTCATCGCGCGAAACGGCGTGGCGGGAGACTTGAGTGGAACTGCCGTGATCGAGAGAAACAAGTAGTTGATGTCGTAAGGGGAGTACGGCGTCATGGTGCATTTTCAAAAGTTCGGAAAATACGAGATCACGCGAAAGCTGAGCCGTAGCATGACGGACGTGTATCTTGCACGCGACGCCGAACTGAATCGCCCTGTCGTGTTGAAGATTATTGAGCATTCGCGGGACGATTTCACGCAGTTGGTAATTGAAGCGGAGCGGCGCGGCTCACTGCTGCAGAAGCAACTGCACGAGATAGATCCACGCATTTTACAGATTTACGACCATGGCGATCAGAACAATTGCTTCTACGTGGCCATGGAGTATTTCGAGGGCAGAACGGTGGCGGAGATCCTGCATGCGGAGCGAAGGTTTGAGGCAAAACGCGCGGCACGCTACGCCGCCGAAATCTGCAGCCAGCTTCGAACACTGCATTCCTTTGTTTCGGACGTGGACGGCCGCAAGAAGGCAGTGGTACACGGCGATGTAAAGCCGTCAAACGTACAAATCGGCGCGAACGACGAGTTGCGTTTACTTGATTTCGGTATCGCGAAGGTCATCACTTTCACTCATAACCTGACGCACCATAACCTGGGAAGTCCGAGTTACTGTTCACCAGAGAGAATTAGTAAGTCGCAGGTAGATCAGTACGCGGATTTGTGGGCAGTGGGCGTGAGCTTATACGAAATGGTGGCGGGCGCCCCTCCCTATCAGGCGGAGAGTACGCGTAAGCTGGAGAACTTAATTCAGTCGCGCCGGCCGCCCCGAGCTTTGCCCGCAGACTGCCCGCCTGTGTTAAGAGCCATTGTGGGAAAGGCGCTCGCGGGCAATCTGGAACGCCGCTACCGTTCGGCCGAGGCGTTTGAGAATGATTTGCGCGCTTACCTGGTGGACCGCGCGACGATCGCAGAGCGTGAGCGGCCGGCCTTTGGGGGGGCAAACGAAACGGTTGAAAACGACGGCGCAGCAACTCTTGCCAAGCCCAAGCAAAATGGAACCAGAATAGCCGCTGTACGCGTGAAGAAGCCGTCGAGTGATCTCACAAATGTAGCTATCGCGCTGCTGGCGGGCATACTGGCAGGTCTGTTGATCTTTCTCCCTGTCGGTTACTATTACCGGTCCTGGTCGTCGGCGAAAAGTTTGGCGGTTCGCCGGGACTATGCCCACGCGAGTCTGGCGACAATCAAGTCCGATTGGAGCTTATACAAGGACCTGAAGAAGCGGCATCGGCTGCTGGGAGAGTTTTCGCCGGTTGCCGAGTTGGACGGAGCCATGCACGCGAACCTCCTAGCGGCGGGTGATAATCTCCTGGACACTTTTCGCAGCAGTTCCGATTCACAACTAGGCGATTTCGATTGGCTGAAGACGCAATTCTGTTTGCGGCGTGCGCTGGATATAGATCCTTACGACACCAAAGCAAAGGCGGAGCTAGCCCTGTGTACCGGCTACTTCAACTTGGCACAAAATCCCAAGCCGCCCAAGGCCGCCCTGAGCATCCAGAGCTTCCGGCAGGCGGAGTCTTACCTGCCGCACTCAGCCGATCCACACCTTGCATTAGCGCGAGTGTATGTTTACGCCTTCCACAATGTAGGGCAAGCGGTCGCTGAGTTTCATCAGGCCAAACAATTAGGGTACAAGCTGGGTCCGCGAGAAAACGAGCAAGAAGCGGACGGCTACTTATACCGCGCCGAGTGGGCGTTGTCTCGTGCGAAACGCTTCCCGGCGAGCGCAAAGCAGGATCGCGCGAAGTGGCTGCAGATTGCTAAAGGCGACATGGATCGCGCACGAACGTTATATGAGCCCATTGTCGGGTTTTCCAATGTGAGCACAAATCTTGACCAACTGCACCAGGACGGTTTGGAGCAGGTGAAGCTTGAGACCGAGAGCGCTGGTTCGGAGACGCCGCGCTCGCGCTGGTCCAAGTTTCTTTCGAGCTTCCGCCGATGGCGATAACCGATGGCCATAACCAGGACTTGGGACACCGCCGTTGCAGTCACGCTCGAGCAGACGGAAAGGCCGCGACCGAAAGAGCGAAATCGCGAGACCTGGTGGCTTGGAGGTGCATCGCTGCTGGTGGTTTGCGGGCTGGCAATGGTGTTCGTAGCCAAGACGCAGGACTTTCCCCAAGAGGGGGAGCGTTTGGAGCGCGGCGAACTCATCAATCTGAATCAGGTGACGGCGTCGGGCCAGCTGCTGCCGGTTCTCCGGATGTTTCAAGATGCCGGAGCGCGTGATGAGGCCGCCGTGCGAATCGCCGCTTTCATCGAGGGACACAAGCCGCTGCCAAACGTGGGCGCTCTCGGGCGGCTAAAGAGCAAGTCTGCACCATTTCCTCCGCTTTCGAAGATTAAAGGGCTGCTCGTGGTCCGCACGCCGCGTGAATTCCTACACACCTACGTGCTCTGGGGATGCCTTTACCTGGCTGCTTTTTGGGCGGTGCATTTAGCGTGGCGATGGCGCGGATTCCGTGGTGATCCTGCCATTCTACCGGCATTGCATTTGCTCACAGGGATCGGCCTCATCTTAATGGTCAGCCTGCGCGATCCGCTGCGCGACACGCTCGAATTCCAAAAGTTTGCTTGGGGAGTAATGGCTGGCTGCGCAACGCTTCTGCTGCCGCTATTGAAGCACTTCCAGTACCGAAACTTTTCGCGTTGGGTGTACACGCCGCTACTGGTCGCCTTCGCGCTATTCCTTGCGCTGCTGCGATTCGGGTCCGGCCCCACCGGTAGCGACGCAAAGGTAAACCTGGGGCTGTTCCAACCGGTAGAGGTGGTGAAGATTCTGCTGGTTTTCTTCATGGCCGGATATTTCGCCAGCAATTGGGAGCGGTTGCGGGATCTGCATCAAAAGAGATTCGTGCCTGTTTGGCTGCGCTGGTTGGAACTGCCTCGCACCAGCCACGCGCTTCCCGTTATGTGCGCGGTGGCGTGCGCGCTGGCGCTGTTCTTCGTCTTGAAAGACATGGGCCCGGCGCTTGTGATGGGATTTCTTTTCCTCACGCTATTTGCGGTGGCTCGCGGGCGGTCCGGGCTGGCGCTTCTGGGAATCGCGCTGCTGGTAGGAGGTGTCGCGCTGGGATATCATTTCCGCGAACCGCACACTGTAGTGG
>CAXUCT010000449.1:0-3265 GCA_964249415.1 uncultured Bryobacteraceae bacterium
GTTGAGGGGAATCCACCATTCTGGAATTAATTAGACGAGTACCGACAACAGATGAAAGGGCGGCAGAAGAACTGCTGGCGGCGGCACGGGTACACTCACGCCGGCTCTACGCAGCGCTGACGGTGGTGCTGTCTTTGAACCTGGCGGCTATCTCCGGCGCGCTTACGTTTTGGGTGCTCCTCCATCGGAGCTAGATTGTCAATTATGAGCGGCAGGATCGCCGCAGCCGGGAAAGCTCTCCCAGGCCATTCGACCCGTCCAACCAAGCTCGCGCAGTCCTTTTTCTGATGACCAATACGCGTCCGCGATCCATTCTTTAACGACTCCAAACTGCGGATACAGCAGATCGTTGTCGTTGGCAGCAGAGGCCAGGCTTCCATCCTGCTGCTCAGGTGATAGATCGCGAAACGACTTCTGATGCTCTCTCTGGGCCTGGTTGTCGAAGGCCGCCATCGCTTGCACGAGTTCTTCTCTGATTTTTTCCGGTTCCAACGTCATGATCAGATCGATGAGACGATTGCAAGACGCCGCAGCGCTGCCGGGCACAATCCGTTCGCCCAGAGCGATTAATGTCAGGTTCTGTTCAGCGGTGAAAAACTGCGGAGTCCAATCGCCGAGCCGGTCTTCGGTTGCCGAAGCCGCGGTGGATAAACTCAACGCGGCGCCCGTCTGGAGAATACGATACATCCAGTGGCGGCGGGTGATCGTGGAGTTGTGTAACGCGCTCAAAACAATAAAATATCATTTGACTGATGGCTGTGACCAGGTACGATGTCGTGGTAATTGGCTCCGGAGCTTCCGGCGGCTGGGTGGCGAAGGTGCTGGCCGAGAGCGGATTGCAGGTGGTTGTATTGGACTGCGGGCGCGCACAGGAAACGAAAGACTTCAAGGAACACTTGCCGGTGTTCCGGTTGAAGGGCCACAACATGAAGTATCGTCAGCCCGTGTCGGCTATCGTCGGCAAGACCAGACCGGTGCAAGGGCAATGTTACGCCTGTACGGAGTTCAACTACGAATGGTTTGCCAACGATCACGACGAACCTTACACGACCGCTGAGAACATGCCGTATAGCTGGTTTGGGCGGCTGCGAGTGGTGGGCGGACGCACGAATGTTTGGGGCCGGCAGTGTTACCGCCTGAGCGATTTGGATTTCAAAGCTGCCTCACACGATGGCTTCGGGGAAGACTGGCCCATCAGCTATAAGGACGTTGAGCCTTACTACGACACGGTAGAGCGCTACGTCGGCATCACTGGCATACGTGAAGGGAACGAGGTTTTGCCCGACGGCCAATATCTTCCGCCGATGGGAATGACGTGCGCCGAATGGCAGATGCGGGACCTGGCCCAGAAGAAGTTTGGACGCACGTTGACACTGGGCCGGTCGGCGAACTTGACAAAGGCGATGAATGGCCGCCAGCCGTGCCATTACTGTGGGCCGTGCGAACGCGGCTGCGTCACGCATTCGTACTTCAACTCATCTTTTACTACGGTGAAGGACGCGCTCGCCACGGGCAGATGCGATCTGATCACGAACGCGATGGCTTATAAGGTGCTGATGGATTCGGCAAACAACCGGGCCCGCGGCATCCAGTATGTCGATCGGGTGACGCGAGGGACCAGAGAGGTGCACGCGCGTGTCGTGGTGCTGGCCGCCTCCGCTATGGAATCGACTCGCATCTTGTTGAATTCTTCGACACGGGCGTATGCGAATGGGCTGGCGAATTCAAGCGGCGTGCTGGGGCATTACTACACGGACAGTTTGAAAGGGGGCGGCGCGGAAGGCACGGTGCCGAATCCTGTTCCGCAGTTCTCGATAGATGGCCCACATCGGCCCAATGGCATTTACGTGATGCGGTTCCGCAACCTGCCGGGCGGGAACAAAACGAAGTCTTTTCTACGCGGGTACGGGTTTCAGGGCGGAACCGGAATCGGCTTTAACGCCGGCGCGCTGGGCTTTGGCGAAGCGTATAAGCAAGCGGCCAAAGAGCCACATGAGACGTTCACGTTCCTGGGCTACGGAGAAGCGTTGCCGCACTTTGAGAACTATGTGGAACTCGATCCCACAGTGAAGGACGTGTTTGGGATTCCCGTGCTGCGGTTCCACATTGCGTGGGGCGATAACGAACGCAATCTGGTGAAGGACGCCGGCGAGCAGGCTGCGGAAATGTTAGAAGCCGCGGGCATGAAGAACATTAAGGTGCATTCCGAGGTTCATCTGCCCGGAGACGCAAACCATGACGTAGGAACGGCGCGCATGGGCAGCGATCCGAAGAATTCGGTGTTGAACCAGTTCGAGCAGACGCACGATGTGAAGAAGCTGTTTGTGATGGATGGTGCTTGCTTTAACTCGCCCGGTTGCCAAAACCCAACGCTCACGATTATGGCCCTGGCTCTGCGTTCCTGCGATTATCTGAAGCAGCAGATGCAGACTGGCGGCGTATAGGATGGCAGAGTTTGCCGGATCAGCCGGGTCTCATCCACGCAACGGGCTCCTGCTGATGAGTTCCCGATAGCGGAAATCAGCATGTCCAACCGTCCGTCCACTTCGCGTCCGTGAGTGCGCAGCTCGGCCATCTGGCGTGAGACCTGTTCGTCACCGTCTTTCCAAAGGTTGGCTTGTTGCTCTAGGGCGTCTTTCTGAAGGACTTGGGCGGTCAGCAGTTGTTGGAGATCGCACTGAAAGATTCGTGCTGTTGTTCAAGTCGCGTCAGGCGCGCATCGCGCTCGGTGCCATTGTCTTCCGGCATTGGTGGATCCTTAGTTTTTGGTTGAACCTCTTGGTATCCATACTAAGGCACAAATTGTCAGTGTGATCCGAGGAACGACGTCAAGCTGCTCAAGATCCGGAGACGGCGTTTAGGGTTGGGTGCCCGACGGGGTGGAGCTTTGCTTCCTGTGCTTCGCTCTCGTTTTCGAACTATGCGCCTGAGTGCCTGTAGTGCTTCCCGGGGTGGGCTGACGTTGCTTTCCTAGATCCGGACTATCGGTTCCCGGTTGCTGATGGGGCACGTCGGGGTTATTTTCCGTGGGACTGCTCTGCGCTGGGTTGTTCTGTCCCGGGGTTTGATTCGGCGTCGGCTGCCGTTGCTTTCCCAGATCCGGGCTGTCGGTGCCGGGCTGCTGATGCGGCACATCCTGGCTGTTCTGTGAAGGATTCTGCTGCTGAGCGAGCAGCACTCCCGATCCGCCGCTTAGGCTGACAGCTAAAAAGGTGGTGATCAACGTTTGCATGCTTCTCCCTGGAGACTTCGCATTCATCAGTAC
>CAXUCT010000450.1:0-3253 GCA_964249415.1 uncultured Bryobacteraceae bacterium
GAGTAGTAAGTACCAAGCACACGACAAAGCCTAACCGGAATTTCCGCTATCTTTATTTCCAGCCGGAAGAGCATCCCATCACCTGCCAACTCTTTGGTTCGGACCCGGACGTGGTTGCTGAAGCCGCCAAGGTGTGCCAGGACCGCGGCTTCGACATGGTGGATATCAATTTCGGCTGCCCCGTCAACAAGGTCGTCAAGTGCAACGGCGGCTCCGGCCTGCTGCGCGACCTGCCGTTGGTAGAAGCCATACTCCGGAGAGTTCGTTCGGCAATTTCGATCCCCCTCACGTGCAAATTCCGCGCCGGCTGGAACGATCAGGAATTAGTAAGCGTACAGATGGCAAAGATTGCTGAAGATTGCGGCCTTGCCGCTGTCGCTCTCCATCCGCGTACACGCGAGCAAGGCTATAGCGGCCGCTCGGACTGGTCGCGCATCGCAGAGGTGAAAGCGGCCGTAAACATCCCGGTCATCGGAAACGGGGACATCGTCACGCCGGAAGACGCTCTGCGGATGTACCGCGAGACCGGCTGCGACGCCGTTATGATTGGCCGGACGGCTTCTTACAACCCCTGGATCTTCCGCCAGATCGACGAATACCTCAGCACGGGCGCCTACGCCGTGCCGCCGGACCGTGAGCGCTATCACATGATGAAGACCTATTACCTGATGCTTGAGGAGCACGGCGAGCCGGGCGCCATCGGCAAAATGAAGCAGTTCGCAACCTACTTCACCCATGGTGTTCGGAACGGGTCGAAGCTGCGAACCGAAATCTATCGAGCCCACGACATCCCGCGCATCCTGGAGATTGTAGACGCGTTCTTTACGGATCAACTGAGCGCGGCGCCGGCGCTCGAGTGCGTGGAAGTGGCTTGAAGCAGGTTCAACTCATCACGGACGGCGCCTGCTCCGGTAATCCCGGCCCAGGCGGGTGGGCCTGTATCTTGCGGTTTGGGGAGCAGCGGCGGGAGATGTTCGGCTGTGAACCGCACACGACCAATAACCGCATGGAACTCATGGCAGCCATCGAGGGCCTGCGAAAGCTGAAGGAGAACTGCGCGGTTGAGATCGTCACCGATTCCGAATACGTCAAGAACGGAATTACCACTTGGATACACGGCTGGAAGCGGAAAAACTGGATGAGTTCGACTAAGAAGCCCGTCAAGAATCAGGATTTGTGGATGATTCTTGATGAATTAGTGAGCAAGCATCAGGCGCGATGGACATGGACGAAAGGGCATTCCTCGCACGAGGACAACAATCGCTGTGATGAACTCGCTACACGCGCCGCTCGCGAGCAGATCACGAGCGAGCCGGCCGCCAAGAAGCTCATCTGATGGCCGGACGCCAACTCTGCCTATTCGGTGGCACCTTCGATCCCATTCACTTGGCTCATCTGCGGATAGCGGAGGAAGCGCGCCAGTGCTTCTCGCTCGATCAGGTGCTCTTCGTTCCTGCCGCCCATCCGCCGCACAAGCTCGGAGTGAGCTTGACGGCATATGAGGACCGCTTCCGCATGGTCGAGATCGCCTGCGCGCCTTACTCCGAGTTTGAAGCATCCCGACTGGAAGACAACGACCGGCAGAGCTACACGATTGACACTGTGGAACGGTTCAGGGAAGACATAGGCGCGAAGGATCGCCTATTCTTCCTGATCGGTGCGGACGCTTTCGATGAGCTGAAGACGTGGAAGCGCTGGCGGGATGTCTTGCGCCTCACCGAATTTATTGTGGTCGCCCGCCCGGGAGGCGAATACACCATCCCCGAAGGCGCGCGCGTCCATCGCCTGGACGGTTTGGACCTACCCTTCGCCAGCACAAGCATCCGCGCCCGGCTGGCAGCTGGACAACCGACCCCCGAGTTGCCCACAGGCGTCCGCGAGTACATTGAAGAACGCGGGCTCTATGGGGCAAGAATGCAGGTTACTGGGTCGCCTTCACGCAGTATTGATCAAAAGCGTCAGTCAGAAGCTTAGCGATTTCCGGCGCTTGACGGCTCTCAATCTGATGCCGGTGCAGCATAAAAACGGGCTTGCCGTCGCGGAACAGAGCCATGGATGGAGAGGACGGAGGCAAACCGGCCAGCAATTCACGGACTCGGGCAACGGCTTCAACATCGCCGCCCGCAAAGACGGTTGCTGCCGCGTCTGGCCGGACTTGATGGCCCAGAGCCATCCCGACAGCAGGGCGAGCCTTACCTGCCGCGCAGCCACAAACGGAGTTCACCACCATCAGGACAGTACCGCTCTGCGCCGCTATCGCGCGGTCCACGTCCGCCGGTGTACGGGTCTCCTCGACACCGTACTGCGTCAGGTCTTGCCGCATCGGGGCAATCAGTTGTTCAGGGTATCTCATATTTAAAAATCCTTTCCTATGAACCAGCTCTGGCGTTCAACACTTTTGGTGTAGCCAGGTAACCAGCTATCGTGTCCTTGCTCACCCGGTTCACCACGATTTCGTAAGGCTGCCGCGCCTTCTTTGTGAGAAATTGAATCGGCTCGTTCGTGTTGCGATCCTTTTTCTCAACGGTGATGTCATCCGCAGTGACCAGAATCGTGAACTTATTACGCTTGGGGTCGGCTTTCTTCAGCTCCACGCTGATATCCGATACGCGGCTGGCCTTCTTGGATTTACTAACCGTAAATTCGGTATAGTTTCGCTCCCCTAAGTCTCTCAACGCCTTCAACTCTGTACTATTGGTGGCGATGAGACTGGCATGATCATCGAGTTCGCCCGTAGCTCGCTTCAGGTTCGCGACGGTCTGCTCAAGTTGACTCTTCGTGTTTTGAACGTCAGTCTTCACGTTGCCGACGTCGGTCGACACGCTGGCGATTTGAGTAGTTGCCACGTCAGCCGTTTGCTTCACGGCGCTAATGGCCTGCTGCTGAGCGGCTTGTTCTTCTGCCACTTTTGTTTGGAGACTATCGACTCTTCTCTCGGCATCGATCTTAGCCTGGCCAACGGCTACTTGGGCCGCGCGCTGTGATTGTCTCAGCGCTGCTTGCAGGTCTTCCACCCGTCGGCTGGACCGGCGGACTTCTTCGGAAGAGTCAATGCGCATCTTCTCCATCGCATTGTTGACTTGCTGCGTTAACTTCGTCATTTCCGCCCGGCTATCAGTCCTGGCGTGGTCGAGCTGCACAAAGAGGAATATGTTTGAAGCAGCAAGGAGGGCCAAGATCCCGGCCAGAAGTGGCGTCTTCCAATTCGGGCTCGACGGCGGGGGAATGATGTAAGTCGGCTGCTGTGGTGTAC
>CAXUCT010000451.1:0-3231 GCA_964249415.1 uncultured Bryobacteraceae bacterium
ATCTTGTCTACTTCAGCTTGGGGAGGGACAGAGCCTTTGGGAAACGGGAAGGTAAGAGCTGCCTCATAGCGAATATCGGAGATGGCGTCCGTAAACAAATCGAAGACGACGCCTGTATCCCTGACGTCGATTCCAGTAACCCAGACCTTTTCCCCAGTGACGAACGTTCTATCGGTGCTGCCGGGCTTCATTGCGCCGGGCCAGCGATTCAAATGACCTTGGAACCGACCGAGGGCGTTTTGCGTGATTTTTCCCAATTTGTAGGTGTTTTGATAGAGGTTCCTAGCGGTGACGTTGACCATCATCAAGTTGCTTTTCTTCAACACCAGGACACAACCTGCGGTAACGATTTCGGTTTTGTCGGCGGTTGGTTGGGTGAGTGGGTATTTAGCGACCAACTCTTTTTGAATCGTGACTTTGGGGTCGTCAGCATAAGCGGAAAAGCTGGCCGCGATTAGCAGCGCAATCAGGGAACTACCGGTTTTGATCTTTCTCATGGAAGCGTCCGTCTTGTTGATTCGCAGAATTTCTCCGGTGGTGGTTCGGGATCTCACACTATACAACGGTCAGGAGCCCGCTTCAAGGCAGGGTGGACCTATAGTACTTGTTATCTTTCGACTCGTTCAGACAACTTTTCTGCCTTCCTCTAGCTAATGCGTGGAACCGGTTCCAAACTGCTCAAAGTCTTTTTGGGAGGTGTCTGCAATTTTCGTATCGAGCTGTATACTGATCGAAAATGGCGGGCGCGCCGGAATCCGGAAAAGCTGAGACCTCAAATCTGACGCTGTTGCTGAAGGGGATGCAGCGAGGAGATCAGGTTGCGGCGGAAAAGGCCGTGGGCTTAGTTTATGGAGAGTTGCACCGCATCGCTTCGCGAGAGCTGCGGAGCGAACGACCCGGGCACGTGTTGCAAACCACGGCTTTAATTCACGAAGCGTACGCGCGTTTTATGGAAGCGTCCGGGTTGGAGATTCAGAGTCGAGGGCACTTCTTTGCCATTGCGAGCCAGCAAATGCGGCGGATATTGGTGGATTATGCGCGGGCGAGGAACACGCAAAAGCGCGGCAGCGGAGCCGTGACGGTGGGGTTGGATGGCATTCAGGTTGGTTTAGATCCGCGCGGGATCGACCTGCTTTTGCTGGACGAAGCGCTGCGGGAATTGCAGGCGATTGACGGGCGCGCGGCGGAGGTGGTGGAACTCCGGTACTTCGGAGGTTATACGGACCAGGAAGTAGCCGAAGCGTTGGGAGTGTCGCTGGCGACGGTGCGGCGGGATTGGGAATATGCGCGTTCCTGGTTATTCGATCGCATGCACGACAGTCACCGTCAGCCGGCAACGGCGCCTCCTCAATAGATGACGGCTTTCCCATTGCAGCGATAGTCTTAAGTAACTACCGCGCCCCAGGCGGCGACCATCCTGCGCATGGCACCGGATCACCACAAGCGAGTGCGTCACCTGTTCGATGAGGCGATGGAACGCCCAGAAGCCGAACGGCTGCCGTTTGCGAAGGCGGCGTGTGGCGGGGATGAGGCTCTCTTTCAAGCGGTGAAGCGCTTGCTGCGCGCGCGGGTGGCTTGCGAATCGTTCCTCGACAACTATGCGGAGAACACGCGGCGCATTGGACGCTATCTGATTCGCAAGGAGTTGGGACGCGGCGCAATGGGGGTGGTTTACGACGCGGTCGATCCGCTGATTGGGCGGAGTGTTGCGGTGAAGGTGATTCGCCTGAGAGAGGTCACCGAGCCGGGCGAGGCCGAGTTTTTGAGAGAGCGGCTTTTCCGGGAGGCGAGATCGGCCGGTCAGCTTTTTCACCCGGGCATTGTAATCATTCTCGACGTGGGTCGGGAAGGCGATTCGGCGTTCATCGCGATGGAGTGCGTGAATGGGCCGACGCTGCAGCAGATGCTGGCTTCCCGCCGGCCCATTCAGACGGCGGAGGCGCTACGGATTCTGCAACAAACGGCAGCGGCGCTGGATTACGCGCACCAGCAAGGCATTGTGCATCGCGACATCAAGCCCGCTAACATCATGCTGCACGGTGAAGTGACAGTTAAGGTGGCGGACTTCGGAATCGCGAAAATCATGTCGGGGCACACGACCGTTGCGGGCGTGGTGATGGGGACGCCCAGTTACATGTCTCCGGAGCAGATTGAAGCGCGCACGGTGGATGGGCGGTCCGACCAGTTTTCGCTTGCCGTGGTGGCTTACGAACTGTTGACCGGCAGCAGACCGTTTGAGGCAGACTCTTTGGCGGCGCTCGGGCACATGATTGTTTTTGGGGAGCGGCCTTCGGCTCGGGCAGCAAATCCGGCTTTGCCGGCGGGGGTGGATGAGGTGTTCGCGCGCGGGTTTGCTAAGTCGCCGGAGGAACGTTTCGGGACGTGCGTAGGATTCGCGACGGCGCTCGAAAGTGTTATCCAACAACAAGGCAATCAGCCGCCGGTGGTTGAAGCCTTGCGAAAGCGGCGCATGAGCGCAAGGTTATTTGCGGGCTTAGCGCTGGTGGCGTTGGCGACAGCGTTGCTGATCTATCAGAATCAACGTTTCCATGCACAGGCGGAACCGGCGACGACGCCAATTGTATTGAAGAACCCGGATGCATTAAAGGTTGTGGCTCCAGTAGCCCAAAGCGCGATGCCCGCGGCGCCTCTGGTGATAAGAAAATTCAGTGCCGATCCGCATTCCGTGGAGAGCGGAAAAGCCGCGACGCTGAGCTGGGATGTGGCGGGTGCGAACGAGGTGACGATCGATAAGGGGGTGGGAAAGGCCGGCCCTCGGGGGACAGCTTCGGTGGCTCCGGCGGCCTCAGCGACATACGTGCTGACGGCGACGGGATCGTCAGGCAATGTGAAGGCAACGGCTTCGGTGAACGTGGAGCCGAAAATGGCGCCGGCTTCGGTTCGGGCGCAAGATTTGTACGACGTCGCCATTGCGAAACGTGGCGACGGGCAGCTTCAAGTATCGGCGGCCTTGCTGCGGCAAGCGGCAGAGTTGGGGAATGCCGCGGCCATGGAGGAATTGGGCGAGAGTTACCGCGATGGTGAGGGCGTGGCGCAGGACGAAGGCGAAGCGCTGCGATGGTTTGAGCGGTCGGCGAGAGCGGGAAACTCGTCGGCCATGGTTTCTTTAGGCGCAATGTATTTACTAGGTAGCGGTGTAGAGACTAACGATGACGAGGCACTGCGGTGGTTTGAGAAAGCAGCTACTCAGCAAAATGCCGCGGCTATTTA
>CAXUCT010000452.1:0-274 GCA_964249415.1 uncultured Bryobacteraceae bacterium
AAATAAGGCCGTATAGACCTAGCCATCATGCTACACATCAACCAAGCGCCGCGAGCATGAACACCACCGCTCAATCCTGGACCAAATCTGCTGTCTCAATTACCGCCGTCGCTATCGTTTTCACTTTTGCTTCCCAGCAGTATCTGCGGCGCTACCCGATGCCGGCGCAAGCTGGCGTGGCAATCTATTGCTGCTTTTTACTCCTGCTTGTGCTCTGCGCCGTGCCCGCTGTGGATGCCTCGCGCTTGCTCATTTACGAAATCTTCGACGGCCG
>CAXUCT010000452.1:284-3223 GCA_964249415.1 uncultured Bryobacteraceae bacterium
GGCAAGCTTTAGCGCGGCTGCTCGCCATCGCGGCTCCGCTTCCCTTGATCTACAGCGCCTTTCCGGTAGCAAACAGGGCGCGCTTTCATTGGCAGGACGCGCTCGCCGGAACTTGGCTGATGGCCGCCGTTCTGTTCCACGGCCTGCGCGGCATTTGGACGCTCCCAGTAAACCTCGATTTTATGGGCCGCCTCTTTCTGCTCAGCATTGGCTCCTGGACCTGGACGTTCATTCGGCCAGTCCCCGCACTTGGTTACCAATTCGCGCTCTCAAAGCGGGTGGGATGGGCCGCGGCGCTCAACTTCGGCCTCTTTGCCGTCATCGCCATTCCCGACAGTCTGGCTATGCACTTCACGCAATGGAATCCGCACTGGCCCGGCTGGGCTCACTTCGGTTTGGACTTCGTCGAAATCTGGCTCTTCATCGCTTTACTGGAGGAGCTCTTTTTTCGCGGCTTCCTGCAGAATCTTCTCTCGAACTCCTTCGGCGCACCTTGGCGAGGACAGTTGGTCACCAGTTGCCTCTTCGGGCTGTCGCACATCTTCCACGCGCCCGTGCCCAACTGGCGATATGTAGCGCTGGCTTCAGTCGCAGGCTGGTTCTATGGATCGGCTTTCCGAAATGGGCAGGGAGTGATGGCTTCCTCTCTGGCGCACGCCGCCGTCGATACGGCTTGGCGCACTTGGTTCTCAAAAATGTAGAGCATTATTACAGTCGCGTTATACTCTGGTTTACTGAAATCCGGTCCTGTTCCGAGTTGAAGAGTCTCCGGTTGCCACGGAAAGCCTTGAGCATGGCGACACCTTCACCGTCTCCGGAACGAATGACTATGGACCCATTCTCTGAGTACCAGATTCAGACTGCGTATGACGAGATGTTCCGGAGCGCGTGCCATCCGCGAAGCCAGTACCGGTCGCTCTACACTCTTCTGCAGAGCCTTCCGGCGGAAGAGTTGCGGCGCGCTAAGCAGGAAGCCGACCTTTCGTTCTTCAATCAAGGAATTACGTTTGCCGTCTATGGCCGAAGCGAAGGAACCGAAAGGATTTTCCCTCACGACCTGATTCCGCGCATTCTTTCAAGCTCTGAATGGGAGACCATTGAGCGCGGCCTCACGCAACGCATTACGGCGCTGAACCTTTTTCTAAAGGATGTCTATCATGAGCGGCGCATCATAAAAGACGGCGTGGTTCCCGGCGAGATTATTTACACATGCAAACATTTCCGCCGCCAAATGCGCGGGGTGAAGGTGCCGCGCGATGTATACGTAAGCGTGTGCGGAACGGATCTGGTGCGGTTACCGGACGGAAAGTTTGTCGTACTAGAAGACAATCTGCGCGTTCCCAGCGGCGTGTCTTACATGTTGACTAGCCGCAAGGTGATGAAGCAGATCTTTCCCACCCTGTTCCGGAAATCCGGCGTGCGGCCCATTGAACATTACAGCCAAGCTCTGCTGTCCACCTTGCGATCGCTGGCTCCGGAAGGACGATCGAGCCCCACGATTGTCTTGCTGACTCCTGGCGTTTACAATTCCGCTTATTTTGAGCACACCTATCTAGCGCGGCAGATGGGCATTGAGCTCGTGGAAGGACGTGATCTGGTGGTTCACGACAATCTGGTGTACATGCGTACCACCTCCGGTCTGCAGCGCGTGGATGTGATCTACCGGCGCGTGGACGACGACTTCCTCGATCCGCTGGCATTTCGTGGCGATTCCGGATTGGGTTCGGCGGGACTGTTCAACGCTTATCGCGCCGGTAACGTGGTGCTGGCGAATGCGCTGGGTACCGGCGTGGCCGACGACAAGGCGATTTATGCATACGTGCCCGCGATCATTCGCTATTACTTAGGCCAAGACCCGATTCTAGATAACGTGGACACTCTTTTAATGAGTGACGGCAAGCAGCGCGCCGAGGTGGTTGAAAACCTTGAGAAGTACGTTGTCAAAGCGGTAGGGGAATCGGGCGGCTACGGAATGCTGATCGGCCCGCATAGCTCCGCCGAGCAGCGTAGCGACTTCCGGGCACGTATCGAGGAAGAGCCCAGGAACTATATCGCTCAACCGACGCTTTCGCTATCTACGGCGCCCTGTTTCACGGAGAACGGCACCATTGAGCCGAGGCATGTGGACTTGCGGCCATACGTTCTGTTTGGCGAAAAGGTCACCATTGTTCCCGGCGGCCTGACGCGCGTCGCATTGCGGAAGGGCTCGCTGGTCGTAAACTCATCCCAAGGCGGCGGATCGAAAGATACATGGGTGCTGGAGAACTGAAGAGGCAAGCCGATGCTTTCACGAGTGGCCGATAGCTTGTATTGGATGAGTCGCTACTTCGAGCGGGCGGACCACTGCGCGCGCGTTTTGGAAGCCAATTACAATTTGATGCTTAACCCCTCCAGACCTTCTCGAGAGCAGCGCTGGCAACGCATCACTACTTCGCTCGGCTTGACGGAGGAAGCCGCCGCTGAGGATCCGCAAACGGGCATGATGAGACTTATCGGAGAGCCAAAGGCGCGGTCCTCCATCGTGTGTTGCATCACCAGCGCGCGCGAGAATGCCAGTCAGGTTCGCGAGCAGATCAGCTCCGAAATGTGGGAGCGATTAAATCAGATCTATCACGAACTGACGCAGGCCAGTTCGCGAACGGGCGTTGAATCCGAGCCACAGCGGCTGGTGACCGCTTTTCGGGAAGGTACGTACCGCTTACACGGTGTGACCGACGCCACCATGAATCACGGCGAGGGCTGGCATTTTATCCAACTGGGCAAGTATATGGAGCGAGCTTGCGGCTTATCCGTGCTGCTGGACGCACACTTTTCCGCTTCGGCCGGAGCAGACGATTTGGATTGGATAGGCCTGCTGGCGAGTTGCTCTGCGTTTGAGGCGTATTGCAAGGTGTACACTGCTGACCTTGACGCAGAGCGGGTAGCCGAGTTTCTACTGC
>CAXUCT010000453.1:0-3210 GCA_964249415.1 uncultured Bryobacteraceae bacterium
CTTGGTGACGCCGCCGCTATGCCGACGACCGGTTTCATAACCAAATTTCGCGATGAGTTTGAAGCGTATCTCAACAAGACGAGTTCGGTCGCGCAGCAGCGTGCGCCATTGCCAGAGCTTGCGATTGTTTAAGGCAATTTTTAGAAATGGCTGATCCAATCAAATTCACGATCGACGGCCAACCATTGCAGGCTCTGCCCGGCACGCTGGTAATCAACGCGGCCAAACAGGCTGGCATTGCAATTCCGGCGTTCTGCTACTACGATGGCCTTTCGCTGCAGGCTGCTTGCCGCATGTGTTTGGTGGAGGTGGAGAAAACGCCCAAGCTGCAGGTGGCATGTACCCTACCCGTGGCTGAAGGCATGGTGGTTCACACGGACTCCGAGGTGGTGCGGAAGGCGCGCAAGGGTACGCTCGAATTTCTGCTTACCAACCATCCGCTGGATTGCCCGGTTTGCGATAAGGGCGGCGAGTGCGAATTGCAGGATATGGTGTTCCGGTACGGAGCGGGCGAAAGCCGCTTCCTGGAAACCAAGATTCATGTGGATGAGAAGCAGTGGTCGCCCATCGTGTTCTACGATGCGCCCCGTTGCATCCTGTGTTATCGATGCGTGCGCGTCTGCGGCGAAGGATTAGGCGTGAATGCGCTCGGCATCGGTAATCGTGGCGCGGCGTCGGAGATCGTGCCTAATCGGGGCGACCATTTAGAGTGTGATGAGTGCGGCGCTTGCATCGATATCTGTCCCGTGGGCGCGCTGACCAGCGGTACCTACCGCTACAAAACGCGGCCTTGGGAAATGGAGCACGTGGGGACCATTTGCACTCACTGTTCGAATGGCTGCAAAACAACTCTCGGGGTGCGCAACGGCGAGATCATGCGTGCGAACAATCGGGACCGCTCGGGCGTGAATGGTGAGTTCCTGTGCGTGAAGGGTCGTTACGCATTTGACTTCAACGAAAATCCGGAACGCTTAACCGCGCCCTTGGTCAGGATCAATGGTGAGCTGAAGCCGGTTTCCTGGGCCATCGCGCTGGCCACAGTGGGCAAGAAGTTCAGTGAGCTAAAAGCCCGCGGCGGCCGCTTCGGTGTAATTGGCTCCAACCACACCAGCAACGAAGAGAATTATCTGCTTCAGAAGTTCGCGCGGCAGGTATTGCGGACTTCAAATATCGACCATCATCGGACGGGTGATGTCGTGACGCTGCTCGACGCGCTCAGCGGGAAAGCCAATGCTCTGGCGTCTACGGCGGACCTGTTTACTACGAAGGCGGCGTTGGTGATTGACGCCGACCTTGCGCAAGAGCAACCATTCGTGGCTTGGCAGTTGCGCTCGAATTGGCGCCTGAACAAGGCGCACGTGTATGCAGTGACTCCTGGGCCAGTGCGGGAAGACAACTACGCCACAGTGGCGCGGGCAGAGATCGGCCGGGAGTTCGAGGCGCTGGAAGCAATGCGCGACCGGCTAGCTGGCGAGCCGGAACTGGTCATCTTATTTGGCGATGCCATTCAGGGCGATCGAGTACGGCAGTTAGTCGCGTTTGGTGATTCGCTTGGCAAGCCTGTTAAATACATCTGCTTGCTCGATTACTCGAATTCGCGCGGGGCTGTCGATATGGGTCTGCTGCCGGATCTCTTGCCGGGCTATCGTCCTGTGAATGAAGCGGGGATTGAGGCGGGTTTGAGCTACGACCGGATATTAGGTGCCACCGATTTGGATGCGCTGTGGGTGGTGGGAGCGAATCCACTCTCGCGGCAGCCCCTAGCGGAATCGAAGGTGTTTATGGTGGTGCAGGACCTGTTCCTAACGGAAACCGCCGGTCGTGCCGATGTGGTGCTGCCGGCGGCATCGGCTTATGAGAAGAACGGGACCGTCACCAACGTTTGCGGTGATGTGCAGAAACTGAGTCGCGGGCCAAAGACAATGGGCGCCAAGTCAGACCTGGAGATCATTGCGCTGCTCGCGAAAGAGATGCGTGAAGATCTGGGACGGCTGACGCCGGAGGCAATCTTTGCGGAGATCCGTAAGTCGGTACGCGGTTACGACGTGCCGTTCGCTGCCATCGAAACAGGTGGCGCGGCCCACACGCTGCCGCTGAACGGGCGCATTCCGTCCGAGTCCCGGCCGGAGCTGATTCGTTCCGCGCATAACACGCTCTTCACTTCGGGAACGCTGGGGCGTTACTCGAAGATGCTGAATTCAGTGATTGAATCACCGGGTGAGCTATATCACGACCCCCATGAAAGAGTAGTAATGTATCCAGGCAGCGTGCAGGAGACGGTTACGCAAGCGAAATGAACTTCGTCCTCGTCAGCCTGATTAAAACCGCCATCGTCTTCGGCATCTTCATGACGACGCTGGCGTACCTGCAATGGGTAGAACGTAAGGTTCTGGCACACATTCAGGCGCGCACGGGACCGCTGCGTGTCGGGCCGCACGGCCTGATGCAGCCGATGGCCGATGTTTTCAAGCTGCTGACCAAAGAAGATCTACTACCGCCGTATGTGAACCGGTTCTTCTATTTGTTGGCCCCGTTTATCGCAGTGTCCTTGGCGCTGATTTCCATTTCGATCATTCCGTTCGGCCCCGCGGTGAATGTGTTCGGTTACCGGACCTACATGCAGATTAGCGATGTGAACGTGGGTATTCTCTTCGTGCTCGCGATCAGCGCTGTCAGCGTGTATGGTGTAGCGCTGGCCGGATGGTCTTCAAACAACAAGTACTCGTTGCTCGGCGGATTGCGCAGCAGCGCTCAAATGATCAGCTACGAGTTGCCCTTCACGTTAGTAATTGTTTCTCCATTGCTTTTAGCGAATCAGTTAAGCTTTCGGGGCATCAGCGACAGTCAGGCAGGCTTTTATCTGGGTTTCCTTCCGCGATGGAGCATTTTCCAGATGCCTTTTCCGCAAATTTTCGCCTTCCTCATTTTCATGATTGCCGGCTTTGCCGAAACAAACCGCTTGCCGTTCGATTTGCCGGAAGCCGAGAATGAGCTCGTCGCGGGGTTCCATACCGAATACAGCAGCATGAAGTTTGCCGCCTTTTTCATGTCGGAGTACGCGAACATGATTACGATTACTTGCGTGGCGACGCTCCTTTTCCTGGGCGGATGGCATCCGCTGTTTCCTGCGCCTTACTCGAATTGGGTCGCTAGCCTGGTTTTCGTTTTTGCTGGCCTGATCTGTTTGCTTCACGCCGTGCGGCCTGCAAG
>CAXUCT010000454.1:0-3200 GCA_964249415.1 uncultured Bryobacteraceae bacterium
CTCTGGATGCGTTCACGACGTGTGAATAGCTGTCAAAGAGGAAGGGCGCGTTTATCGTGACTAAGAATGGAATAGCTGCTAACAGCGGCAGCGCAATAGCTCGGCGCGATCTTAACTCTGATATGACTTTTGAATTGTTGGGGCCAGTCACACACAAACCGGCTAATAAGGCCACAGCTGCCGCCGACTGCAAATTCAGGGTGGATGTAGAAGGCGGCGATCCCATGAATGCCCGGATGGCGACGGAAAGCGATAGACCCAAGAAAGTAGCTAGCAGGACGGACCTTAGTCGCAAACTTCCCCCGTTCATTGCAAGAATGCTATCAGCGCGACTAAGCGCAAGACTCACTGGAGTCAAGCGCAGAGGCGCTGCTGGCGGCCGATCTTTGACTGTGTGATCGTGCGGACCAGTGCGCGCCGGCGAGAATGATCAGGGTTGCTATGAATGACCACAGAACGATGCTGATCGATTGAACGAAGGGTGGCACTTCACTCTTAAGTTTCACGCGCAGCCAGGGCCAGGTGAGGACGTTCAGGTATTTAGAAATCTCCAGCAAGACGGCTACTGCAACGGACGACGGGACCAGGCATCTCACAGGAATTCTGGTATTGGGCAGTATCCAGTAAACCAGCAGGATCATGAGCACGGTGATAGGAAGAGCGCTCAATTTTAACGCCATGGATTGCAGGGTGGCGCTGGCCGGGCTGGAACCGAATCGCGCTGCTAGAAACTGCACGTTTAGCGTAGTCACGCTGATAGAAGCGAGCACCAGGGCTCCGCAGGAAAAGATCAGTCCCAAACTAACGACCTGATTCCTGAGAAGACTTCGGTTCTGCCGCACGCACCAGATGCGGTTGAAAGCCACTTCGAGAGGGACGAAGATTCCGTTTGCAGCGAAGAGTAACACGCAGATGGATAGCCAACTGAATTTGTGAGAGGCGGCCCCGAGAAGGTAACCCTTGAAATCGACGCCAAAGCTGGTAGGGAAGTACTCGTTCACCGTTTGCATAATCACGTCGACGGCGGCTTGCCAGTGAAAAGCTGACCGGCAGAGAAGAATCATGGCGACAAGAAAGGGGAAGAACGAGATAAGAATGTTCGCGGCGACGGCAAAGGAATAGACATGCACTTCGGTTTCACAGAGAAACCGCAGCGACAACCAAAGGTTCCGCCAAAATCCGGTGTGGGCGGGGGAATGGATGCGCGGAGCGTGGACAAATGGATCGCTTCGAACAGGCGTCGAGACTTCCTCGAGAGGCTTCGTAGCTTCCACTACTTACTTCCCGGATTTTGTCTTTGGACATTCGAAAGGTTGTAATCGTCGCCGCGAGCAGTGACGTTGAGAGTAGCTTTGATTTTGTCGCCTGCGTGCAAGGTTTTGAACTCGGCAGCAGACTTCACCGGGTAATCCATGGTCATGGCTTCCATATAACCCGGAATGGCAGCGGCGTTGATGCTGGCCGTCTGCGCTTTTGGGTCCAGCGAAATAATCTCGCCCGATAGTGGGTAATGTTTTTCGGGCGCGCTGGTCGCGGCCGGTTTGGGGCTGCAAGCCGTAGATATTGCCAATGCAACGGAAAGAGAGAGGAGGAAAGGCCGCACAGTTCCATTTTGACGGGTGGCCAGCAACAGACGTACGTACCGCTGGCATTTTGCGAAGTGGATGTGCTTATAATTCGGTTCAACCTTCCAAGCAGGAGAGTGACGCATGAGCACGCGATCCCCCGAGTTACCGTCCGGACAGCACGCGAGTTTTGGCGACGACGTTGCGGGCATGGGCAGCTTCTATATTGATCCGGCAGGCGCGGCGAGGCGGATACACCACAAGTGGTTCTGGGTAGCGCCCCTCATTCTCGTATCGGTTGTTTCGGTGATTACAGGATTGATTCGCTTGCCGATTGTGGAGCACGCCATGGAATCAATGCAGATGCCCGGGAATGCGACTCCCGAACAGCTGGCCACCATCATAAAATGGCAGCGCCTGCTGGTGTATGCGTTCGACGCTCTGGTTCTATTTGCCACCAGTTCCGCGCTGGGAGTAAGTGCCAAGTTCAGGTCGTACTTCAATCTTGTGGCGGGACTTTCGCTCATCTCCATGCTGGCTTTAATCGCATCCACGATCGTGCTCAAGAACAAGCGGGAGATCACCAGCGTGGCGGAGTTGCAGCCGGCGCTGGGGCTGGATATTTTCATGCCGGAGGGTTCGAGCAAGTATCTGACGGCCTTCCTGGGTTACTTTTCAGTATTTGAGATTTGGTGGGTGGTGATGGCCGTATTAATCGTCAGCAATGCATTCCGGGTAAGCAAGGGAAAGGCATTCAGCATCGTGGCGCCGCTCATTTTAATAGGGATGATTTTTCGCGTGGTGCTGGCGGGATTGCAGCGCACGTAAGGGGAAGGACTTTGGAGAGAAGCCCCGCGAACGCGCGCGAGGCTTCTCTTCACTGCTGGTGGTGGGTAGGAACTACTTCGCTGCGGTCTTTTTCGGCGGTACGATGGCGTCTTTCACCGACTTGGCGACGCGGAACTTCACCACTTTCTTAGCTGGAATCTTGATCGCCTCACCCGTTGCCGGGTTGCGCCCCGTGCGAGCTTTCCGGTCCGCGCGAACCAGGCGTCCGATGCCCGGCAGGATGAACACACCGCTTTTTTTAGTCTCGCGAACGGCGAGTTCTGCCAGCGAGTCCATGAATTGCTTTGCGACTCTGTTGTTCACACCCGTATTTTCGGCGAGTTCCCTCACAATCGCGGTTTGAGTCATTCTCTTGATTTCGGCCATCTGAGCCTCCCTAAGATCTTCGTTTTAGATTTTGACGTTTGGATTTCGACAAAGAACTCCGCATCCCCATTCATTGGGCGCTCGCGGCGGTAAAAACAGAACGATGCGAAAATGTTTTAGTTCTTTCCGGTCACCTCGATCATACGGAAGTAAGAAGCGCTTGTAAAGCAGAAAACAGCTTGAAATTGGGGTTTGGCCGCACTTTTTGCGGTGGACCAAGCTGAAAGACGCATAAAAAGGGCGCGAAAACGAATCGCCAGCGTGGGAACGGGCGATTTTGGCCGTGGTTATGATAGGGCTGTGCCCTGAGATGAGAACACACGGGCGCAGGCCCGGGTGGCGAAATCGGCAGACGCAAAGGACTTAAAATCCTTTTTCGCGCAAGCGGAGTGCGGGTTCAAGTCCCGCCCCGGGCACCAC
>CAXUCT010000455.1:0-328 GCA_964249415.1 uncultured Bryobacteraceae bacterium
GAATCGATGAGCTGCGGCGGCGGTCCGTCATCGTTCCGCGATTGGCGGTACTGGAACGGCTTTGCGCGGAAGTCATCGTGCGATCCGAACGGCAGTTGTTCGAGATTCTTACAGCCGATCTGAGCGAAAGCCAGCGTTTTGAACTCGACGGGCTTTTGAAACTCCGGGGCAGTAGCAAGGTAAGTACGTTCACGTGGCTGCGCTCGCCTGCAGGCGCACCGACTGCGCAGAACATCCTGCTCCATATCGAGCGGCTACAACACATTCGCAATCTCGAACTGCGCTCCGAACTCGGCCAGCTCATCCATCAAAACCGTCTCTTACAGCT
>CAXUCT010000455.1:338-1861 GCA_964249415.1 uncultured Bryobacteraceae bacterium
ACGAAATCCTCGATCTTCACGACCGGTTTGTCGGCTCCATTTTCAACAAAGCCCGCCGGAAACGCGACGAAGCGTTTCAGTCTTCAGGTAAGGCCATCAATGAAAAAGTGCGGCTTTACGCCCGTATCGGACAGGCACTCTTAACAGCCAAAGAAGACGGGCCGATCCGTTCGCTGCCATCGAGAAGATTGTCTCCTGGGTAGATTTCGCGCGGACGGTCTCGGAAGCGGAACAGTTGGCGCAGCCCGAAGACTTCGATTTCCTCGGCCTCATCTCTAATGGCTTCCCGCAGATGCGCCGCTACACGCCTGCCATGCTCGACATCTTTGAGTTTCGCGCGGCTCCCGCAGCTCGGCCGCTGCTGGAGGTGGTCGACATCCTGCGTGCTATGAATCGGGACAAGAGCCGCTCTGTTCCTCAAAACGCGCCTCTGGAGTGGATCAACCAGCGCTGGCGCCCGTATGTGGTCGCCGATGATGGAATAGACCGCCGTTTTTATGAACTGTGTGCTTTGACGGAGTTGAAGAACCGTCTCCGTTCAGGCGATGTCTGGGTGACGGGCAGCCGCCAATTCAAGGACTTCGACGCGTATCTTCTTGAGCCTTCGCGCTTCACTGAACTGCGGGCGCAACAGAGCCTGTCACTGCCGGTCGAGCAAGAGGGTGACGCTTATGTGGCGGGAAGGGCCGCGTTACTCAAACAGTCTCTCGATGAAGTGGACGGCATGGCCGCACGCGGCAAACTGCCTGATGCGGCGGTCAGCGAGAGCGGGCTGAAGATAACGCCTCTCGCCAACGCTGTGCCCGAAGAAGCGAGTGTGCTGATGCGCCGAGCGTACCCTCTGCTTCCGCACATCAAGATCACCGACCTGCTCCTAGAGGTTGATCGCTGGACAGGGTTCAGCAAGCACTTCACTCATCTGAAGACGGGCGAGCCAGCAAAGGATCAGATCTTGCTGCTCACCGCGATACTCGCGGACGGCATCAATCTCGGCATCTCCAAGATGGCCGAAGCCTGTCCCGGCACGACGGCGCGGAAGCTCGATTGGCTCGCATCGCTGCACATCCGGGATGAAGCGTACACGAAGGCTCTCGCCGAACTGGTCAACCATCATCATCGCCACCCATTCTCGGAACACTGGGGCGAGGGTTCCACGTCATCCTCCGATGGACAGCGCTTCCGCGCCAGTGGGCGCGGAGAACAGACCGGGCAGGTGAACCTGCGCTACGGGAACGAATCCGGTGTCCTCTTCTACACCCACATCTCCGACCAGTACACGCCCTTCTATACCAAGGTGATCGCCGCGAATGCCCGCGACGCCACGCATGTCCTCGACGGCCTGCTCTACCATGAGTCCGATCTGCGGATCGAGGAGCATTACACCGACACCGCCGGCTTCACCGATCATGTTTTCGCACTCTGTCACTTGTTGGGCTTCCGATTTGCGCCACGTATTCGCGATCTCGCCGACAAGCGGCTTTACGTGCCGGGCAAAGAGCGCGACCACCCAACGCTTGCTCCGC
>CAXUCT010000455.1:1871-2952 GCA_964249415.1 uncultured Bryobacteraceae bacterium
TGGCAAGCTCAATCTAAAGCTGGTCCGAACGCAATGGGACGAAATCTTGCGATTGGCGGCGTCCATTCGTCACGGCACAGTCACGGCCTCGCTGATCATCCGCAAGCTTGCCAGCTATCCCCGTCAAAACAGCCTACATACCGCTCTTCGGGAAGTTGGGCGCATCGAGCGGTCCCTCTTCATGCTGGAGTGGATGAAAGACCCGGAGCTGCGCAGGCGTGTCCAGGTCGGGCTCAACAAGGGCGAGGCCAGAAATGCGCTCGCGCGTGCCGTATTCTTCAACCGCCAAGGCGACCTACGCGATCGTAGCTTCGAGAACCAGCGTTACCGCGCCAGCGGGCTTAATCTGATCGTCGCCGCCATCATCCTTTGGAACACGGTCTATTTGGGACGTGCTGTCGTCGCTCTGCGAGAACATGGGATCGCCATCGACGACGAAGCTCTAGCGCATCTCTCCCCTGTCGGCTGGGAACACATCAACCTGACCGGCGACTACACCTGGCAGGCTGCTGGACGCTTTCGCAAAGGCTCCTTCAGGCCCCTGCGACCCTTTGCAGCCTCAAATGAGTGATCCAGATTCCTTAGCGTACGATTTTTGACGTTTGGTGTAGTGACGCCAATATCGTTGCGTGCTGGAACGTATCCACCGCTTTTTGTGCTTGCGAATCCCGCAAAGCGCACCGCCCCGCTTTTCGCCAATCTGCGGCGGTTCTCTTCGCCAATGGAATCGCGGATTCGGGATAGTTGGGATGGTCGGAAGGGCAAACTGGTTCCCGTTCGGCGTTTCTCTCCATCTCTGCTCGAATTTCAGGATTGTTTTGGGCGGCGTCACGCATCGCTTGCAGTAAGCCTGAATCTTGTCCTCGTGCCAAAAATCCCGGAAGGCAAATCACGGCGCTCGCCAGGGCTATGTTCAAAACCTTCACACTCCAAATTTACTGCTAGGAGGAAAGCACCGTTCTTCTGTAAAGTAGGAAGTGCAGTACAGCCGGGGACGGCGATGACTGCCCAAGAATGAAGGGTCCGGGGAAACTCGGACCCTTTTACTTTTTCTGAGGGCCTCGCTTAAGCCGCGTCCTGC
>CAXUCT010000455.1:2972-3195 GCA_964249415.1 uncultured Bryobacteraceae bacterium
TCCCTCCCGTACCGATCTCTCTTACAGAACTTCTCCCGTGTCCTCCGGTTCGCCAGGTGCATTCGTAGCTGCTTCCAACCGGATCAGGCGTTGCACTTTGATCTTGGCAACCGTGGTCATGACTTCGACTTCGGTTGTTTTCTTTCCGATGGTGGCCTCAACCTTGCGCGGATAGCGTTCGTAGACCAACTCGCCTTCGACAAACAGCGGTGTGCCTTTGGGA
>CAXUCT010000456.1:0-3191 GCA_964249415.1 uncultured Bryobacteraceae bacterium
GGACTGGGCCATCCACGCGGAGTCCTCACCCAACCCTTCTCTGCCGGCCACAAAGGACTTGCGACTCAGGTTCGCCGTAAAGGTGCCCGACGATGCAACGCTGACCAAGCCGTATTTCTCCCGTCCCGATCAAGAGCAGCCATATTACAAGTTGACTGACGAGCGCTACCGGAACCTCTCATTTGCTCCTTACCCGTTATCGGCCACTGCTCACATTATTTATCGCGGAACGGAGCTCGACATTCAGCAGGTGGTCCAGTCAAATCAACGCATAGGAGGTATCGGGATTGAGGAGCAGCCGCTGCTGGTGGGTCCCGCTATTTCCGTGACTGTTTCCCCGGCGGCGGGCGCAGTTCCGCTGACGGCCAAGTCTTTTCAGTTCTCTTGCATGCTCCACAGCAACGCGCACGGTACGGCGGAGGGCACGCTGCGGCTGCAATTACCGCACGGCTGGGAATCGACTCCAGCACGCTACGCGTTTTCTATAGGCGAGGGCCAGAACGATACGGTCACTTTCGAGGTAACGCCCCGGTCGATGAACCCGGAGCCGTATGAGCTTCGCGCTCTAGCCGAGTACGGAGGCCGAACGTATGAGGAAGGGTATACGCTGACGGGCTACAACGGCCTGCGCCCCTATCCGTATTACAGGCCGGCAGCTTACAAGGCAGTCGGCGTGGACGTGAAGACAGCTCCCGGCTTGCGAGTGGCGTTCTTCCCGGGAACTGGCGATGATGTGCCGCGCGCGCTCGAAGACCTCGGCTTGCAAGTGCAGATCTTGTCAGGCGGCGACATCGAAGCCGGAAATCTGGCCGCTTACGACGCCATCATTCTTGGCACGCGTGCTTACGCGGTGCGGCCTGAACTGGCGGTAGCGAATTCACGATTGCTCAATTATGTGAAGAATGGCGGGACGCTGATTGTGCAGTATAACCTTCAAAACTTCGATCACGATTACGGCCCTTATTCGTTTACGCTCGGCTCGAATGCGCAGAAAGTAGTGGATGAGACCTCAGCAGTGAAGCTGCTGGAGCCGAACTATCCCGCTCTCGCTTGGCCCAACAAAATTACTGAGGCCGACTTCCGCGGCTGGGAAGAAGAGCGCGGTCATGGCTTCATGCAGAAGTGGGATTCGCACTACACGCCGCTGGTGGAAACGCATGATCCGGACCAAGATCCCCAATCAGGCGGATTGCTGGTGGCCCGTTATGGGATGGGATTCTACATCTATGACGCGTTTGCGCTATACCGTCAATTGCCGTCAGGTGTGCCAGGGGCCTATCGCATCCTTGCCAACCTGGTAAGCATGGGGAAAAATCCAGAGTGGAAGTGACTCTTTGCCGCGTTTCCGCGAATCTATTAGTAGAATGCTGAAACGATCCTTTCTTCCGGCCCTGTTGCTTGTGGGATCTCTAGCCGTGGCGCGCTCCGGCGGCAACTTTCCCGATGCAGCTGTCGACGTACCTCCTTCACCAGGACAGGGCATGCAGACCGCCGTCTTGGCCGGTGGATGTTTTTGGGGCGTAGAAGCTGTGTTTGACCACCTGAAGGGCGTAAAGAATGCGGTGTCAGGCTTCGCGGGAGGCGAGAAATCGACCGCGCACTACGAAACGGTGAGCACTGGCTCCACCGGACATGCCGAATCAGTTGAGATCACTTACGATCCGTCGCAGATCACCTATGGCCAACTCCTGAAGGTCTACTTCGCCATTGCTCACGATCCCACTGAACTGAACCGGCAAGGTCCGGACAGTGGGACGCAGTACCGGTCCGCGATCTTTTATCAGAATGACGAGCAGAAGAACGTCGCGCAGGCTTACATCAAGCAATTAAATGAAGCGCATGTGTTTCCACAGCGCATTGTGACGCAGGTGGTGCCACTGCACGGGTTTTATGCGGCGGAAGGTTACCACCAGCACTTTCTGGAAAGCCATCCAGATTATCCGTACATTGTTTATAACGATTTGCCTAAGCTTTATGCGCTGAAAAAGCAGTATCCGGCTATGTGCAAGCGGTAGTTTGAGAATCTGAACTAACTGGCGTCTACTTCCTACTTCACGATGACGCAGTAGGCGATGCGAGATGAATCACAAGAGCAGTGCCGCCATTGCTGAAGACGGAGTTGCTGCCGTTCCCTAACATCACGTTTGACGCGACTATGTTGCTTTTGTCTTTCCGTTTGAGCCTACAGTAATGTCCCCTACCGACTCCGAAACAGCCCCTCGGGGGACACTCCGGGCTTAACGGTTCGTACAACCGCAGGCGTCCGGGGTGCAGGCGTGTCCCCTACCGGACTACAAAGTTCTGCAGATCTCCGGCGTGGGGTCCGTCTGGATTCTGCAAGCGGTGGTGCTTGTCCTCGGGGTTAAAGTGTGGACCGGCGGAGGTAAAGGCAGGTCCATCGCACTTCGCGACTGTGTGAATGTGAATCGCATGTTCGCCCGGCGGCAGATTTTGTAGTTTCAGCCGGATGTTGACGCCGGGCTTGCCGGCGGACGAGATGGGCGATAGAACAGCTGTTCCGACGCTTTCGCCTTGTGCGTCCTGAAGATGGACGGTAGCGGCCGGGGCCGGCATCAGGCGCCAGATCGAGTTCGCCTGGCCAGGTGACCGCGCCATACTCCACGTACACTTGGGCAAAGCGGGCGGGATCAGCAAGCTCGGCGAACACGCCCGCGCCGGGCGAATGAACAAAGGTGCCCATGTCGACGTCGCCCTCCACCCCATCGTTAAAACGCACGTGCAAACGAAATCCCGTGAGCGGCATTGCCTCCGCGAGATCGTCCGGATGGTTGCAGATAATGGGCGGAACCGTGGCGATGCTCATGGCAGCGGGTCGATCTTCGCCGGTCGGGTTGCGTCGAATGAGAGACTCCCTTAAACCTGCTCCGGCACAATATAAGGCGCGCGATACGTGCCTTTCAGCATTTCGGTCGCTTCAGAGTCGTTGATTACCGATTCGGTTGCCGGATCGAAATTGATGGTCCGGCCGAGCCGGTAGGACGTGTTCGCCAGATGCACCAGCGTCGCGGAGAGATGCCCTTCCAGAATGGGCGCGTGTAGATCTTCTGTCTTGCGGCTGCGCATGCATTCAATGAAGTTGACGAAGTGTTCGTTTCCGACGGGGGCGCGCTTTTCCGGTCCTGCTTCCTCGTTCGGCCCAATAAACGATTTATAAGCATTGTAGTCGGAGA
>CAXUCT010000457.1:0-3191 GCA_964249415.1 uncultured Bryobacteraceae bacterium
CGCGTCGGAGCCGGACAGCAATCCACCGGGCAAACATCGTGGTTAGGACCAAACGCACCCCACTGCCAATTTGGCTTCGTTTCGCAAAACGGCCCTTCAGCTAATCCCAACCGCGAATCGCCAGCTTCTCCAGCTGCTTTACTAAAAGGTCCACGTGCCAGGTTCACTTAGAACCATACGTGTGCGTGCAGGAGACAAAGCCATCTTCGCATCCGGCTATTTGGCCTCGTACCGCTTTTCGAATTTATTCCTGGAGTTGTAGACTTCGAAGCTGCCGTCCTCATAAGCCGTTAACTTCAGGTAGAAGCCCGTATCCGCTTCGGTCACATTCGCAAGAAACGGATCGGGGGCGTTGTGCTCGCTGCCTCCGGCATCCGCAAAATGTAGCTGCCAGATGTCCTCGAGCCCCGGCGACGATTTGACAACGTCCCAAGCCGAGGGTGCCGCCCCCTTTTTGGAACCGTTGTCAAAGATCGCGACGCGCGGGGCGAGCGCATGTACCAGCGCCGGGCTGTTGCTGAGCGCCATGCCGTGATGCGAGATGACCAGGATGCTGGCGTGTCCTAGCTTGTTGTCCGGACAGACCAGTTCCAGTTCCTTGTTCCAGGTAAGATCACCCAGATCTACAATCTTCAAGGCGCCGAAGGTGATTACCGTACCAATAGACCGGGCGTTTTCAGTGGGGTCTGCTTCCTTCGGCGCGACCCCGGAGCAGAATGGATTCGATTGACCTGCGCCTCCTAGCTCTGAGCCGATAAGGTTGCCGTCGGCGCTGACCACCACTGCATCCAGATCTTTGAGCGGCAGCTTTTCGCCGGGAGTAGCGAGTACGTGACGGGTGCCGCTGATGGCGGTTTGGTATTCGCTGAAAAGATGGTTGGCGGCATTACCGGTTTCGCGATTGGGCCCGTGATCAATAAAGGCTCCGACAGGAATTTTGGCGACGAGTTGGGGCACGCCGCCGGCATGGTCCGCGTGGTAATGGGTAATAAGCACGTAGTCTATTTTTTTGATCTTGGCGCGTTTTGCCACGGCAGCGATGCGGTTGGCGTCCCGGTAAGCGTTATAGCCCCAACCGGTGTCAATAAGGAGAGACTGTCCGGCCGGAGTGACAAAGAGGGTGGCTTGGCCGCCTTCCACATCGACAAAATAGATCTCCAGAGTCTTCCCGCTTCCCCACATCGGAGAGGTAGAGAGAATAGCCAGGGACACAACAAGGGCGGCCCGCATGTGCCCCGATCGTAGCAAAGCCGGCGGCGCGCGGCTGGTTCGGTGGCAGGGGCTTAACACCCCCAAAGCGATGCCTAAAACGTTCTATTAGACGCGCCTGTTTTGATCGATATAGCTTGTAGCTGATTCGTCCGCATTCGTTTGGAGTCACTGTCTTTGCGAGTGCCCATCCCGCGTGCCAAAGCAAATAGAAATTGTTTATAGAGGTCTCCATGTCGACAAGCGTAGCTGCGCCTATTGAAAGCAGCAACATCCCGCAGAGGAATGAGCGGGCGGGCAAGTATCTTACGTTTTACCTGGGAACCGAGGAGTTTGGAATCCAGGTACTCAAGATTCGAGAAATCATGGGAGTGCAAGAGATCACCATGGTCCCGCAGACGCCGGCCTGGATGAAAGGCGTGATTAATTTGCGGGGCAAGGTGATTCCGGTTGTGGATCTGCGGGCGAAATTTGGCATGCCGGTGATTCCCTACAATCAACGCACTTGTATTGTTGTCGCGCAGGTGGAAACCGGCGGCGAGCAGATGTTGATGGGGCTGGTAGTGGACGAAGTCTCGGAGGTAATTAACATCGCAGGCAGCGAGATTGAGGATGCCCCGTCGTTTGGATCAAACGTGCCGACTCCTTACATTCTGGGGATGGCGAAGCAGAAAGGCAAAGTCAAAATCTTGCTGGATATGGATCAGGCGCTGAGTGCCAGCGAGTTGGGCAGCGTTGAAGGCGTACTGCAATAGGGGAGAAATGCATGAATAACATGACAGTTGGAAAAAAGATCGCAAGCACCAGCGGCCTTTTAGTAGCATTTTCGGCATTGCTGGGCTTGGTTTGTGTCAATTACCTCAGCCACATCGCAACACTCGGGCACGCGCTGTCGGACGTAACCGTGCCGATGCTGCGCGACATGCAGGCGGTAACGATTGCATCGAAGGAGCAAAAGCTCGCGATGGTGTCCCACATTGCATCATCGGATGCGCAGCAGATGGCGAGCGAAGAGGCCGCGATCAGCCAACGCGAGAGCCAGGTACAGGAGAGCTTAAGAACGCTCGAAAGGGAACTGACGAATGAAGCCGATCGCCAGCTCGTGGACGAATACAAAGCCAGGCATCAGGAGTTGCTGACAGTTTGGTCAAAAATCGTTCCATTGAGCCGGGCCGGCAAGAACGAAGCGGCCTTTCGCATCTGGACTGAGGAAGGGGTGCAGGCGGCCAGCAGCACCGCGCAAGCTACATCACGGTTGAATGAGGCAGTCAACACGCAGGCCGCTCAGGAATCGAAGGCTTCCACGGTAGCGGCGGAAAATGCCCGCTTCTGGTGCTGGTTCATATTGATCGCGTCTGTTGTGACGGGTAGTCTGCTCTCGTTCTTTGTAATTGGCGGCGTCAATAGAACTTTGAAGACAGCAGTTTTGGAATTGAGCAAGGGCGCCGAGCAGGTGGGAACGGCCGCCACCGAGATTGCTGCTTCAAGCCAATCGCTGGCGCAGGGCACCTCCGAACAGGCCGCATCGCTGGAAGAGACGTCTGCCTCAGGCGAGCAGATGACCTCCATGACGCGCAAGAACGCTGATAACTCACAGCAATGCGCGCGCTTGATGTTGCAGGTCGATGGCAAAGTGGGCGCCGCAAACCAAACGCTCGAACAGATGGTGATGTCGATGAAGGAAATCAACGCTTCGAGCGAAAAGATTTCGCGGATCATCAAGGTGATTGATGAGATCGCCTTCCAGACGAACATCCTGGCCTTGAACGCGGCGGTAGAAGCCGCCCGCGCCGGGGAAGCGGGGATGGGTTTCGCCGTGGTTGCGGATGAGGTTCGGAACTTGGCGCAACGGAGCGCTCAAGCGGCGAAGGATACCGCTGCGCTAATTGAGGAGTCGATCTCCCGTTCAAACGAAGGCAGCACCAAGCTGACACAGGTAGCGGAGGCGATCACCACCATCACGGAAAGCACGAACCAGGTGA
>CAXUCT010000458.1:0-1625 GCA_964249415.1 uncultured Bryobacteraceae bacterium
GTCCGCCGCGCAAAACACTTCTCGATCCCCATCGCTCCCGCCACCGCCAGCGCCACCTCCCGAATCTCAGCCATCTTGTTCGGCTCCGGCATAGTGTCCAATAGCTGGCCCACCGTTCGGCGAACCACTTGCACCGACATAAAGAAGATAATGCCTCCGATAATCAGGCCCCCGGCGCGGTCCGCCGCCCCAGCAACAGATGGATGCTCCAATGCCAAAGCAACCGCAATGAGGGCGACCGCCGTAGAAACCAAGTCCGTGATGTCGTGCCAACCATCCGCCTCCAGATCACTACCGCGGCAATCAGCGGATACAGCGCATAACTCGCCAGGTGATGATTCTGCTCCGACAGGTGCGTCAAGCTATGCCAGAAGATAGCCGTTCCGGCAATCAGCAGCATAGCGCCCACGCCAAGTCCCGCCAAAGTCTCGTAGCGTCCATGCCCGTAAGGATGCTCCTTATCGGGAGGCTTGCTCGCCAGCCACAAACCGGCATATACAATCGCCGACGCCAGCACATCACCGGCTGCCTCCATTCCGTCTGAAACCACGGAGGCCGAACTGGCGTGTGCACCAACGAGAATCTTCGCCAACGAAAGCACCAGCCCCACGCTCATGCTGACTAGCGCGATCTGCCGCCCGATTTGCCCTTCCCTGCCCCGCTGATACGGCTTGGAATCCGCTGGCATACATTCGAGGATATCGTGCGTAACTACCATGTATTGCGCGTGAGCTTACTACCCTGGAGCGCCTGAGCTTAGGCAGTTCTGGCCGTACATACTCCGTCTAGGTCAATTTATTTGGTCCCATTTTCCTCTTATCTTTGAATCAGTTCTCACCCGAGGTGAGGCAAGAAGAGGATCACACTATGAATACTTTCTCCAAAGGGCTTTCCCTCGCCGTAGCGCTGGTTCTTGGCGGCAGCACCCTAGTTGCGGATACTGTGACGGTCCCGGGTGCGGCGTCAAATGGAATTTGGCAAACCTGGACGGCCAGCCAGGCCAACAGCAACAGCGGAACACCTTACTGGAACCACGCCTCTTGGGATGGCGCGAACATGAACGTAGGCAATTGCCTCACGACAAAAAACTGCGGATTAGCCAACGCCCCGGGCGCTCTACCGTACCTTGGTCAATCCAACGGGCAAGCCTTCTCCAACTTCTACTTCACCGGATCGGGCACGCCGGTTACTGCTACCCTGGAGGCGGAAATCACCGCCGCCGGCGCTTCTGACGCTATGGGTTGGTATAACGTCTTAAACCCTAGCCAAACCGGCATCATTTTTTCCCCTAATAGTGGTATCGGCGCGACGGTCACCTTTACGCCCACAGCGGAGTATGGCTTATACTTTGCTGATGCGGCAACCAACGGCAAGAGCAACTTTCTCTCCCAATCCACCTTAACGGGCTCAGTCGACCCCGGGTATCAACACTTTGCAGTGTTCGAAGGCTCTGCCAATAACTACTATGTCGGCGCAGAGGATCTGCCTTCCTCCAACACCGATTTCGACTACAACGACATGGTCGTGAAGTTATCGAGCGCGTCGGCTGCTCCTGAGCCGGCTGAGTTGCTACTCTTCGCGACTGGCTTAACGGCGTTGGGTGCATTCCGCTTCTTCCGCAAGGG
>CAXUCT010000458.1:1635-3144 GCA_964249415.1 uncultured Bryobacteraceae bacterium
ATGGTGGTGAAGATGTCTGACTCATCGGCCGCTCCGGAACCTGGCGCTGTGTTGCTGGTCGGAGTCGGATTCGCCGCTCTGGGTGCGTTCCGCTTTCGTCGCAAGTTGAAGCAAGATCGGGGAGAATCATCAAGCTCATTCAAAAGCTAAGCTCAGCAGCACGTCAGGCAGATGCGCCGGGAAGCGGAGAAATCCCGCTTCCCGGCGTTCCCACCCCGTAATCGCCTTAGTACGAACGTTTTAGTACCCCGAGTTCCTCCGGATCCGGCCGTTACGCTAAATGCCCTTGAAACAACACCTTCGGAATGAAATCCACAAAGTGGAGCGGGGACACGGAAAACCCTGCCGCACTGGTACTCTGCCACCATGGATCAGAATTCGCCGACATTATCGACCGCAGGAATTGATTTCTCGTGCACTTTGCACGCGCCTGCGCCGTCTTGGGCGAAAATGACGGGGCGGAGCGACGCTAACCAAAGGAAAACAATATAAATGGAAAAGCTTGCCCAGAACATTCAGGAGGCGTTCCTCAATAACGCGCGAAAAGATAAGACTTTCCTCACGATTTACCTCATGAGCGGCGTGAAATTATCTGGGCGCATCAAGAGCTTTGACAAATATTCCGTGGTGCTGGAGGCCAACAATCAGGAGCAGCTCATCTTCAAGCACGCCATCTCCACCGTAGTAGTCTCTAAGCCCTTCCATGGTTCAGCCGGACAGCCACCGGCCGGACAAAGCGCCGCCGGCAGCGCACCTGGTGCCCCCGTGCCGTTGCCGGAACCCACGGATAGCAACCAGTAAGTACCAGGCCAGACCCAAGTGCCAATCCAGCCGGAACGCACCATTGTGGTGGGACTCGATCTCACACGCCCACGGAGATCGAATCTTGCCCACCCCTCCATCGAACCGGATGCGCGGGAGTCTCTCGAAGAGCTCGCCAGCTTAGCCGATAGCGCCGGAGCAATCATCCTAGGCCGCATTCTTCAAGCACGACCTACCATTGATGCAGCTACGCTGATCGGCTACGGCAAGGTGGCCGAGATCAAGCAGCGTGTCGAGGACGACGCGGTGGATACGGTCATCTTTGACCACGAACTTACTCCCACCCAATTGCGCAACCTGGAGCGCCGGCTCGAAACCAAGGTCATTGATCGCACTCAACTGATCCTTGATATCTTCGCCCGGCGCGCCCGAACCAGTGAAGGCCAGTTGCAGGTCGAGCTCGCGCAGCTCAATTACCTGCTCCCCCGGCTCGCCGGTCGCGGCACGCAAATGTCGCGTCTGGGCGGCGGCATCGGAACACGCGGACCGGGCGAAACTCAGCTTGAAACCGACCGGCGCCGCATCGGCGGGCGAATCTCCAAGCTAAAGGGCGAAATTGAGCGAGTACGCGCGACGCGCGGCGTGCAACGTTCTCAGCGGCAAGCAGTGCCGCTCTCAACGATCAGTCTTGTGGGCTACACCAATGCCGGAAAATCCACCCTCTTCAACCGTCTCACTGGCGCGGGC
>CAXUCT010000459.1:0-1079 GCA_964249415.1 uncultured Bryobacteraceae bacterium
GCGCCCCTTTTCAGGTCCCGAGGGCAATTTGAGGATTGCAATCATCGGAATGGCCGGGCGCTTTCCGGGAGCCCGGACCATCGAGCAGTTTTGGAACAATCTGAAAAACGGAGTGGAGTCGATATCGTTCTTCTCCGACGAGGAACTCGCCGACATCCCGGAGAATGTCCGCCGAGATCCGCACTATGTTCGGGCCTCCGCTGTTCTGGAGGACAGCGACTGCTTTGACGCGGACTTCTTTGACTTCCGGCCCCGGGACGCAGAGGTAACGGACCCCCAACAGAGGGTGTTCCTTGAATGTGCCTGGGAGCTGCTGGAACGCGCAGGTTACGACTCAGAGCGACACGATGCGCCGATTGCGGTGTTTGCCGGAGCCGGGGCAAGCGGCTACTGGTTCCAGTTAGCGGGCAATTCAGAAGTGGCGCAATCGGTAAGCAAGTTTCAGCTGACCATCGGCAACGATAAAGATCACTTGCCGCTTCGCATTTCTTACAAGCTAAACCTGAAGGGGCCGAGCGTGAACGTACAAACAGCCTGTTCCACTTCGCTGGTGGCGGTTCATATGGCCTGCCAAAGCCTGTCGCGCGGCGAATGCAGCATGGCGATAGCTGGAGGCGTCTCCATACGAGCGATTCAGAAGTGCGGTTACCTGCATCAGGAAGGAGGAATTACTTCACCGGATGGACATTGCCGCGCCTTCGATGCGGATGCTGCGGGAACAATATCCGGCAATGGAGCCGGAGTTGTCCTTCTGAAGAGGTTGACCGAAGCGCTCCAGGATGGCGACCATATACACGCAGTCATACTTGGTTCGGCGATAAATAACGACGGCGCCTTGAAAGTCGGATATACAGCGCCCGGCATCGAAGGGCAGTCCGCGGTAATCGCTCAGGCACACGCCAACGCGGGCGTGCCGGCAGAAACCATTACCTACGTTGAAGCGCATGGCACCGCCACTTCGTTAGGGGATCCGGCGGAAGTCGCTGCGCTGACTCAAGCCTTTCATCTACAGAGCGAACGCAAGCAGTTTTGCGCACTCGGATCGGTAAAGACGAATGTCGGCCACTTAGACGCTGCCG
>CAXUCT010000459.1:1089-3135 GCA_964249415.1 uncultured Bryobacteraceae bacterium
ACACGGCGTAATTCCTCCGAGCCTGCATTTCAAGCGTCCTAACCCGAGAATCGATTTTGCCGCAACGCCGTTCTACGTTAACGCGGAGCTCAGCGAATGGACGCCGGGGCCGCGCCGCGCTGGAGTAAGTTCATTTGGAATCGGCGGTACCAATGCGCATGCGGTGGTCGAAGCACCGCCCGAGCTGCCGAGGGAAATGAGCGAAAGGGATGGCCAACTCCTAATACTCTCCTGCAAAAGCGAGAGTGCGCTGGGGAGAGCTACTGCCGCACTAGCAGATCATCTGGAGCGAAACACTACGCAGCCATTGGATGACATTGCGTTTACATTGCAGGAAGGCCGCCGCGAATTTAGCTTTCGTAAAGCGGTTGCATGCCACGGAAGTAAGGACGCCATCCAGGCGCTCCGGAATAGTGATGGCAAGCAGGTAAGTGTGGGGCGTGCAGGTAAAGGATCCTCGCCTCTTTACTTTTTATTTCCCGGCCAAGGTGTCAACTGCGTGAATTGGACGCGAGGTCTATTTGCATCGAGCCCCGTCTTTCGCAAACACGTGGAACGCTGTGCGGAAATCGCGCAGAGCGTCGCGGGATACAACCTATTGGATCTTGTTTATCCGGTAAACGAGGCCGCCGTTAAGAAAAGCCAGGAAGAATTGCGCCAAACCAGCAGGTTGCAACTCACCCTCTTTGCGATTGAATACTCGCTCGCATCCTTCTGGATGGATCTGGGCGTCATTCCGGACGGCCTTCTCGGCCATAGCGTCGGTGAATATATGGCCGCCTGTGTCGCGGGCGTCATGAGTCTCGAAGATGCGTTCCGGGTAGTAGCCGTGCGCGCGCAATTGATGCAAAGCACGCCTGCCGGCGCGATGATCTCCATTGTTGTGCCGCGGTCCAGCGTAGAGAACCTTCTAAGTCAAGTGCCAAACATCTCTCTGGCGGCGATCAACGGGCCCTCGCTCTTTGTGCTCTCCGGCCCGGTGGACGCTGTCGTGGAACTGGAAAGGCGCTTGGCAGCTCAAGGAATGGAAGGCAAACGGCTGAATACGTCGCACGCTTTCCACTCCCCGATGATGAGCATGGTAGCTGAACCGCTTAGACGTGTCCTTACGCAAGTAAAATTGCGGTCGCCCGCGATTCCGGTGATGTCGAATCTGACGGGTACGTGGTTGACCCCCAAACAGGCGATGAGCCCCGAGTATTGGGTCGACCACTTGCTCGGAACGGTGCAATTTTCAGAGAACCTGTCTCAACTACTTCGAGAATCCGAAGCTACATTGCTCGAAATGGCCCCGGAAACCTTGCTGACTCTCGCCAGAAGGCACGAACGGCCGATGCAAACAAAGTTGGTTCCTTCTATCCGGGCCGAAGCGGATCCTGAAGCGGAGTATGTATCTTTCCTGCGGGCCGTGGCGGATTTGTGGGTGGACGGTCGGCCAATTCATTGGCCTGTATTACGTGAGAGCCGGAAATATCAACGAGCTATTCTGCCAACTTACCCGTTCGAACGCCTGCATTTCCGAATACCGGCGGCGGACTGTAAACCGACAATATCACCTGCCGCGAACACACCCCAATCGCCTTCGGCATCCGCGCTGGAGTCGAAAGGTAAACCAAATGGCGCGCATCGCTTGATCCTCGAGCAACTGGAAGTAGTGGCTCGACAGCTAGACGTATTGCGCAATCGCGTTCAGTAATGCCGCAAGTCTTTCGCTAGGAGTCCTACAGTTATGCTGTCACAGGCCCCGCAAGGCGGGCACGCGCCGCGGAGAGACCGCCTCGCAAAGTCGCTATCCGAAATGTTCGGACACCTGTTGGGGAGGGCGGGGGACCTCGATGTCCGCGCATCCATGATTGACTTAGGCGGCGACTCGCTTTTTTTGTTACAGGCCGCATCGGTTATCCGAGAGAAGTTCTCCGTCCGGGTTCCGTTCAGGTTGCTGTTGGAGGAACTCTCTACAATCGAGAGTCTGGCAATTCATCTCGATCAGAAGCTACCGCCTGAGGAGCCGCCGGTCTCGATGGCCCAGCCGGAACCCTCATTCAC
>CAXUCT010000460.1:0-1763 GCA_964249415.1 uncultured Bryobacteraceae bacterium
GTTTGAAGTTGATGCAATTGCCGCTTCCGGCGGGGGAACTGCGTCTGGGATTTCGAACTCAACGTCTCTCAGCGGCTGACACGCAATTGCCCGTAGGGTGAACACGAACATAATTGCCGCCAGCACCAAAAGCAGCAACCCAGCGCCTCTACCGGGGCCTGATCCGACGATCCTCTCCAAGGTGGCGCGCGCAAAATTGTTGCCCTTCGTAAGCGGTGCGAAGACCTTGTCGGCCAGGACACCGGCGGACAAATAAGACACAGGAACTCCGCATCCTACCAAGAAGCGCATACTCGTGTAGACCCGTCCCTGAAACGCCGAATCCGTTTTGCTCTGCAGGATCGGCACGGAGCAGCCATTCGCGATGGGCGTTGCGACAGCGCCGATCAACACCCCGGCTCCAACAAGCCATGCATTCGGCCGGAACGCTTCGAGAGCAAATGCGGCGCTTAACGCAAAACCATAGGCGTAGACGCCGACGATACGCCGCGCCGGGCCGCCCCAGGAACTCAACAGCAGACTCCCTGCCAGAACGCCCACACCGCCCGCGGTCGCGATTGCGCCGAAAGTCTTCACGCCGGCGAAGCTCATGACCATGGGAGGCATGAGCACGGTCTCCATTCCCAGTAGAAAATTGGTCATGGTGAAGTAGCCGATCAGCAACAACAGGCCTCTTCGTGCAGTAAGGTAGCGAATCCCAGCACCGACATCACTTATGAAAGAAACCTTCGAAGACGTGTTCACTGCAGGCGAGCTTCCCGGTAAACGAACGATATACAGGGTGAAGAGAGCGACTAAGTACGAGGCAAAGTCTATGGCAAGCACGCCACTGACGTGAATAGTCGAGATCAGTATGCCCGCTGCCAGCGGCGCGACGATCTCCGCCGAAGCGCTACTGAACTGGAGCATGCCCGAGGCGCGTCCTAAAGAGTTCTTTGGAACAAGCGACGCGATAGTCGCGCTGTAACACGGGGAGAACAGGCTTCCGCTAAGAGACATGCAGGCAGTGAGGACGCAGATATTCCATACATGTAGGCGGCCCGCTATGTACAAGAGAGCGAGCAGTGCTGTGCACGAGGCCGCGAGTGCATTACTGAAGAGCATCAAGCCGCGCCGGCTGAACCGATCGGCGACCACGCCGAGCAGCGGCGCGGCAAAAATGCCGGGCGCGACGGAGCTCAATGTGATAAGAGAGAACTTACCGGTTGAGCGAGTCTGCTGAAAGACCCAAACAGCCAAGGAAAATCCGCTTAGACTGGACCCAAGATTGGAGACGGTTTGGCCAAACCAGACAGTCAGAAAAGCGCGCAATAGGCGCACCGGCGCCGGAGTAGAAAAGCCGCTCATTAAGTGAGGATGTAAGTTACTGCTGTCAGACCTGCGTCATCGCGATTTGCACTCGCACATTGCCGTCAGGTTGAGGAAACTCAAACAACGTCTTGCCGACACACTCGATCAGACTCTCAGCCAACACTTTCACACCAGGTTCGTGAGCAATCTGGTGGTGGTTGCCCGGGATCCAATGCAAGTCGATTGGTTGGGAGGTGAGCTTCTCGAACCCGCGAGTAACGCTGAGAGCGATATGCCGGCGCGAGGGAGTGTTCTCAGCGTATTCCGTGTCGGCGCGAAAGAAGGTGATGCGGCCGTCGTAAGGCGACGGGTAATAATCACGGATCGCGTTATTTCGCGATTTGAAGATCGAGAGTTGCCGCGCGAGAAAGTGCGCGCGATCAGGCCAATTGAAGCCAGCGTCCTTCATTCGG
>CAXUCT010000460.1:1806-2425 GCA_964249415.1 uncultured Bryobacteraceae bacterium
CGACAGGAACTCGTACTTTTCGGCAAGAGTGAGCGGCTGCAGGTCTGAGTCCTTGACCGCAAGACCCAGCTCGCGACCAATGATGCCTAGCATCGCCGCGTCATCGTCGGGGTCGGTCATCTCCCGAACAAACTCCGGAGAACCCGTGTCGAGGAGAGCCAGTAGAGCAACCGTGTCTCCCGCAGCGCGAAGCTGTTTAGCCATCTCGAAGGCGACGAGGCCGCCAAAGGACCAGCCGCCCAACAAATAAGGCCCACGGGGTTGAACCGACCGCATAGCGCCGACATAGAGAGCCGCTCGTTCCTCGATCGACATCACAGTTATTGCTTGTAAGTAAAGATTTGGGTCCTGCAGTCCGTAAAACGGTTGATTGTTTCCAAGGTGGCGAACAAGTTCGGCATAACAGACTACCTCGCCGGAACCCACATGGACAAAGAACAGCGGCGGACTCGCCCCGTCGGGCTGCAGCGCCACCATGGGGGAGGAAGACTCGCACAACACAGCTTGGAGCGCCCCAGCCAACCCCCGAATGGTGCCGTGCTGAAACAACGTGGCAAGACTCAGCTTGCGACCGAATTTAGCTTGAATCCGGCCCATAAGCTGGAGAGCGAGTATGGAG
>CAXUCT010000460.1:2435-3104 GCA_964249415.1 uncultured Bryobacteraceae bacterium
AGTATGGAGTGTCCGCCCAGGTCGAAGAAGTTGTCGTCGACGCCGACTGCATCCAGGCGCAGGACATCCTCCCAGATGCGAACGAGTCGCCGCTCAATCTCGCTGCCGGCTGCAGCAAACGGCGGCCGCGCCATCCGAGCCAACTCCGATGATGGGAGCGCCTTCCGGTCAATCTTGCCGGACGGAGTAAGCGGCAGGGTTGTCAAAGGCACGAATAGCGATGGAACCATGTAGGCGGGAAGGCTGCTACTCAAAAAGCTGCGCAGATCCTCAACTGACACGGTTTCGTGAGGCTGAAAGACAACATAGGCGACAAGCTCAGCGGCACGTCCGGACTCGCGCGAAGCGATAACGACGCAATCTCGAACAGCTGGATGCTGCCGCAGCCTGAACTCCGTCTCGCCAAGTTCAATGCGGAACCCGCGCACTTTCACCTGGTGGTCGACTCTTGCAATGAAGTCGATTGCTCCGTCGGGATTTAACTTGACGCGGTCGCCTGTTCGATAGAGGCGAGATCCCGGCCGATTGCTGAACGGATCGGGACAAAAAGCGGCGGCAGTGGCAGCAGGTTTTTTTTTTTTGATACGGCGTACTCCGTGTTCTTCTACTAAGAGTTCGCCGGCAGCGCCCATCGGCACAAGCTGCATATGGTTATCGAGAATGCAAAGA
>CAXUCT010000461.1:0-708 GCA_964249415.1 uncultured Bryobacteraceae bacterium
CAACAACTACGGGCCGTACCAATTTCCAGAGAAGCTGATTCCGCTGATGATTTCGAATGCGCTGGAAGATAAGCCGCTGCCAGTGTACGGGGACGGCCAGCAGGTCAGCGATTGGCTTTATGTGGAAGACCACTGCAGGGCCATTTACTCGGTACTTGAAAAGGGCGAGGCGGGCGAGATTTATAACATCGGCGGGAACTGCTCACTTCCGAATCTTGAGGTGATCCACCGCATGCTGAAATTAACCGGCAAGCCGGAGTCGTTGATAACGCGCGTGATGGACAGGCCGGGTCATGATCGCCGGTATGCATTGACCAACGAAAAGCTGACGCGCACGACAGGATGGCAGCCGCAGATGGATTTCAATCAGGGGCTCGGTAACACGATTGACTGGTATCGGCAGCACAAGGCCTGGATTGAGCGTGTCAAAAGCGGCGAGTATCGTCGGTTTTATGAACTTAATTACTCCGACCGATCTAAGTAATTAAATAGAAGCCGTTATAATTCCACTAGAGAGCACTCAAACCTCGGTGGATCGTTCTCAATTTACATACACGCCTCTGGATGAGTTGAGACAGATTCAATATGAGGCTCGGCAGACTCATTCGCTGGATGATCTGAAGCAGTACTACGAGCGTGTGCAGAGTCTACGGCGCACGTATGCTGATGATTTCGACATGCAGCTCTTCATTGCGGAGGTGCAGGAAG
>CAXUCT010000461.1:718-1754 GCA_964249415.1 uncultured Bryobacteraceae bacterium
CCGGGTACGTGAGGAGTCCGGGCACGCGGCAGCTACAGAACGTCGCTCGACCAGCAAAGCGACAGCAAAAGAGCAGGACGGGGAAGTACCCTCAGAGGAAGCGGAACCAGTTGAACTACCGCCGGAGGTGCAACGGTTGGATACCAAGACCTGGCAACGCGCGACGTACCTTGCCTTGTTCTTCACGCTGATCATTTGTGCGGCTTTTTTCTATCTGATCCAGACTGCACGAAAGATCAATCTCAGCCCTCCGGCGAGTGCGGCGAGTCCGAAGAATGCTGGAGCGTCAGGGGGTGATAACGCGAAGAACACCCCGGTCCAGAACGCCACGGCTGTGCCCGCGAACGCTTCCGTAAATCCTGCATTACGCCTGTACACAGATCTGATTCCGGGCACCGTTTCGATAGACGGTGGTGAACAGCAGGATCTAAAGGATGGCGAATTCACGCTGGACAACCTGCAGCCGGGGCAACATTCGATCAAGGTTACGGGGCGTAGCGGTAACGCAGAGTTCAGCTTCGACGTGGCTGAGAAGACGGCGCCTCGGGTGGTGGGCTTGCCGACTGCTTCGAATGCGATGGCGGTGTTGGTTTCAGCCGATGACGGCGAAGGCCGGCTGGTGACCAATGCGGACCATGCGACGGTAACGCTGGACGGAACTGCGGCCGGAGAGGTGGGAACGGACGGGCTGCAGCTCACCAGCTTGGGAAAAACAGATCACGATATCGTAGTTACCCAGGATAAAGATCGCCAGCGGTTTGTGCTGACGTACACGCCCACGCCTGCGCTAACCGTCTATGTAAAGTCGGACCCGAATGCGGGAACTGTCGTCGTAATGGCGGGTCAAGACGGTGCAGATGTGTACGTGAATGATAAGCTGTGGCGAAGAAAAACCGATCGTGGGCAGATTCGCATTCCGCTTAAGGTGGGATCGTACACCGTTCGAGTGCACAAGGCAGGCTTTCTGGATCCGCCCCCGGAAACGGTAGACATTAAGAAGGCGGAGGAATCAGCGGTAGAGTTTCGGCTGCAGCCT
>CAXUCT010000461.1:1766-2293 GCA_964249415.1 uncultured Bryobacteraceae bacterium
ATGTAGATAAGGACGTGGCGGCTTCAATTGGGCCGGATGGCAATGCCACGATATCGAACATAAAGCCGGGCGACCACACTATTGAATTGCGGCGCGATCAGGCACTACCCAAAAAATTCGCACGCACATTCCGGACGGGAGATGTGGCTGTCCTGTCTGGTCCCGATGTCACCTTGGATAGGGTCGTCTTGCCTGAGAATAAGCCTGCTCTAGCGGAGGTTAAGCCCACACCTGCACCGACCAACACGGCGCAAGCCACCAATATGGAAGTTGACGGCGAGCAGGTGCGTAGAGGTGGCGGATTCATTCCCTATCACGTGCCCAAAGTACCGGGACGGTATAGCTTTCAGGTGCAGGCACGTCGAAGCGGGCTCTTTAAACGAGGCAAGGTGCAGTGGTTTGCTGGCTATCGCGAACCCGAAAATTACGTTCTTTTTATAGTGGACGGCAAGCGCGCTACGGTGCGTGAGGTTGTAGGCGGACATGCCACCGACGTGGGGCGAATTCCCTTCGATGTGGAACCGAAT
>CAXUCT010000461.1:2303-3086 GCA_964249415.1 uncultured Bryobacteraceae bacterium
GTAAAGGCGAATGCAATCAGCGCTCGTGTAAAAACACAGGCGAGCGGGTGGAGCGACTTGGCGCCGGTCACCAGCACGGGTAGCGATTTTACACAGGAAAAAGTAGGCTTCTATCTCCCGGGGAGCGACGAAATGGCAGTAGCCAACTTTCGTTTTGCGGGTCGTTGATATTCTTTAGGGTATTTTGGAGGCAGTTTGAGCGTGCGGGGCGTAAGGATCTGGTGAGACATCGTGGATGAGCGCGGGTTTTATCGCGAGTCGCAGGTCAGCAAGCCGATCGTCTTGAACTGCCCTTTTTGCCGCACGCAGGAAATCTATGAATTGCGGTGGTTATTGCGGCGCAAAGTGGACAAACTCCCTCGTCAGGCAGACGAGCGGGATCGCGCCAAGTTTTTGAAAGCCGCTAGCTATATGGTTTTGCTGGATGATAAAGCGACCTGCAAGAATGCGCGTTGTCGCAGGCCTTTTGAGATTTCAGGCATTAAGACTACAGCGTTTCTTACGGACTGAGTTGGAAGTTCATGCGTGCTTTGACGATTCCTCGACTCAATTAACGTCGATCACGATTAGCGTAATATCGTCAGATTGAGCCTGGCGTTCTCCTTGCTGTGGCTATCCCAACACTTCGGTCAGCAGACGATCGGCGAACTGATCGGTTCCCATGTGCTGGTGCGCTTGAATGGACTTGGACAGAGTATCATCACCGAATGACTCGCCTGCCGGATTCTCGGCTTCAAGAACGCACAATAACGTCCGAGCCGCTTTGCCTCATCCAAGAAGAGG
>CAXUCT010000462.1:0-3074 GCA_964249415.1 uncultured Bryobacteraceae bacterium
AAGCGTTTGTCAGCGTCAACGGATCGTTCACGCTAGTATTCACACTCCGCGACGTCGCAAATGGGGGCTGTTCGGCCAAGATGGTCGTGAACTGTTGATAAGCCTGGCCGTTATAGTAGATTCCGTAACCGGCCCGGACCACTGTAGACTTTTTGAATTGGGTGATCTTCCACGCCAGTGCGAGACGCGGCGAGAAGTTGTTGCGGTCCGGATCGATCAGCCCATTCGGAAACGGCCCGGTGTACGGCCCGGCTTCACCAGGTGTCACGACAGCTACATTCGCGAATCCCGGTGCAATATCGAGGTTCGCCAAACGCCCATACTTCTCGCTAAAGGGCGAGAAGTACTCATACCTTCCACTCGTCCTGCGCGTACCCGAATATCTGGTTCTGCCGGAAGTAATCGCTGAACCCGCTGTACTGAATGGAACCAGATTGCGGATTGCCGAGCAGGAAATCCGCCAGATCGTATCCCGTGCCTGCCAAAGGTTGCGTGCCGCCGTTAAGTTGGCTGGTCGCCTCGCCGGTAAAATTCAGCGTGCCCCGCGCGTTTGGGTCGGTGCGCGTACTCAGATCGGCACGCGTGTATCCCACGCCCAGCGAAACACTGTGCGTGCCCTTCAACAATGTGATGCTCTCGTTCGCTCCCAGTGTCTGATTCCGATTAAGCGTCGGCGCTGAATCGCTGAGCGAGGCAAAGTTCGTAAAATTCAACGTGGGCGCGCCATAGTCTAACGCATTCAAAGAAGCGTTCTGAATTCCTAACTGCGCCTCGATGTTCGGCAGAAGTGAAAAGTACGGCACAATTTGGGTGTAGTTCCGGTTGAACACCAACTGCGCGTTACTGATGGCCGTAGCAGTAAGATTTCGCGTCCACCCTAACTGCATATTCAGGCCATAGCCGTTGCGCGTATCTGAATAACCGAACGGCTGCGCCGTCGTTCCGGCGCGTCTTTGATACTGCACGTTGGCGGAAAGGCGGTCGACGCTTGTGATGCTTCGCTGGACGCGCACGCCTAAGTTGTCGGTGTTGTTAGCTTGCGCAGTTTCCCATTGGTAGTTGTTGGCGGCGCCAGGCTGATTCGGAAGCGGGTAAAACTTGAGGAGAGTGAGGGCCACGGGGTTCAGCAAATTCGGTGGAATCGTGTTATTCGGAAAAGGTGCCCGCGCGGCAGCACCCGGCTGGAAGATAGTTACTGGCACATTCGTTGCCGACGTTCCCAGCGCTTGCGTGGCTTGGGAAAAGTCTCCGTTCCGCTCGGCAGCGGTTGGAACCGTCTCCGTGAACAACTGCGGGGTGCGCGCGCGTGTCCCGAAGTAGGTGACAAAGAATTGCGTCTTCGGATCCTTCACAATCTTGGGAATCAGCAGCGGGCCACCGATAACCAGGCTGAACCGGCTCTGTGCATACGCCGCTTGCGGTATGTCGAGACCGTTCAGCGAAAACGGTTTTGCGTTCAGCGCGGAGTTCGTGAGCGAAAATGACGCCTGTCCGTGGATCTCCCCATTCCGCCGCCTGCGATTTCCAAACACCGTGCCGGCGGTTTGCCCTGATCTTTGTCCGCCACCGCGGCCGCCGCCAAAACCACCGCCGCCGCCACGTCCACCAAAACCTCCGCCCGATCCACCACCGAAGCCACCACCACCGCCCGCGCTGGGATTGCCGCCGAAACCGGGCACCGTACCATTCACGCCGTCAGCGCTGGCCATCCCGCTCGCCGCAGCGCCTGGCATGCGCATGTCCGGCCCGGAGTCGGCCTGCCCATTTTGTGCCACACCGGGGCTCAGACTTCCCGATACGAGAAAAGCCTCATTGCCGCTTGCTGCGCCGGTGGAGGGGGCGTTCGCGCTCTGCCCTTCCGCGTTCAGGGCAGTCTGCAGTTGCTGATCGAATTGCTGGGGACCGTTTGCGCTCCGGTTGCGGTTACCTCCGCCTAGGGGTGAGTTGCCTGGGGCGCTCGCGCCCGCAGCATTATGCCGAGCAGCAAACTGCTGCAGACGTTGCAACAATGGCGAGGGCGTCAGTTGCAGATCGAAATTTACAGGGCCTTTAGCGGCCGCGTAATCTATATCTTTCTTCACCGTGTCGAACCCGAATATGTCCACGGCGACGTTCCAAACACCTGGCCCTAACAAAGGAAAGCCGTAATGCCCGTCGACATCGGTCACTGTCGAGAAGGTCGCGGCGCCCTGCACAATCGTGACGGTCGCCCCCGGAATCGGCTGGTCGCCAGATTTCACGAATCCGCTCTGTGCGACGGACACTTCGGATATTAGAAGCAGGAGGAAAAGAAGATCTCTAAGGCGCAGCAAAATCAATGGTGCTCGCTTTCAAAATGCAAGATCCCCTTCCCTAACGATGTGCCGCGAGAACGAGAGGTTACTCGTGCCGGTGCAATACTTGCTCATCTGATAGGTTGAAGCGGATGGCTCTAGATCTGGAAACCTTACGAACCGAAATGCAGGCCTATCTGGACGAGCTCGGGGTGGCGGTTTTTTACGGGTATCATCGTATGCCCGATACGCTGAATCAAGTGGCTTGGGATACGGAGTTCCGACCCGACTTCCGCGAATTTCTCAGCTCCGCCCAGAAGGCCGGTGTCAAGCTTTTTGTCTTCCATCATCAGGCTTTTTCTCTCGATCAGATTGACGAAGCGTTGGATCAGCTTGAGGAGAGCGATTTCACACGTGACGAAAAGCGCAATTTCGAATCACGGCTCCGGCAGCTGCGTGCCTACGAAGGATTTACATGCTCATTGGAGCTTTCATTTTCGGTCGACGGCCTCACCTATGTCTTCGAACTGCATACAGAGTGGTATGACGCGCTCGCTGAAATTCTCGCTGAGCTGGATGCCGCTACCGAAGACGAGGAGCAAGACGACGGTACTCTCGGCGGTTACTTCTCGAATAACTGATGGCCGCTAAGGTTTCGCCCGCTCCGCGCTGGGTGCGTGCTGCCGCGCGCTGGCTGCTGCCGGAAGATCGCGCAGAGGCGGCCGTTTCGAATCTGGAGACGAAGCTGCGAGTGCCGCGCCTGGTGGCGGCCGTGCTGGTGCGTCGCGGCTACGCTGACCC
>CAXUCT010000463.1:0-3065 GCA_964249415.1 uncultured Bryobacteraceae bacterium
TCTTTGACAATCACGACAACCCTCGCACTGCCTACCGTTACGGAGACGGCGTGCACAACAAAGCCATTGATCAGATGCTCGCGACAATCCTGTTCACCACCCGCTCCACGGCCCTGATGTACTACGGCGATGAACTCGAAATGCCCACAACAGTCCCCGCCGCCAAGGAGCAGGTGAAAGACCCCATTGGCATCACAGGCTGGCCTCAGGAAAAAGGCCGCGATGGCGAGCGCACGCCCATGCAGTGGAACAGCTCCACCGCCGCCGGCTTCAGCACAAATCCCAATACATGGTTACCGGTCGCCCCTGATTACCGGACCGTTAACGTAGCGGTCGAGTCAAAAGACCCTACTTCGATGCTCAATTGGTACAAGAAGCTGATCGCTCTGCGCCGCGCCAATCCCGCCCTTCACGAAGGAACAATGACCATGCTCGAAGGCGGCAATCCACAAGTGCTGGCTTGGAGCCGAACCGCCCCCAACGGAAAAGTAGTCGTAGTCGCCTGTAACTTCACCGCGCAACCCCAGACTGTCTCCCTTCAGACGCTCAGCGGCTCAGCTAAGTCCGCCCAAACCCTGGCAGCAAGCGGCGACACGCAGCAGAAAGGCGCCCTCAACCTGAACGCCGTCTCGCTTCCTCCGTACGGCAGCATCGTCGCCGAAGTGAAGTAAGAAAATCGGGCCAATTTGTTCACTAGCCTTCTGCAGAAAGTACGGGATACTTGAATGCGTTCACGTTTCTAGGACGCCGAACTCTGCCTGTCTGCCGACAACCCTTGAACTTCGTCAACCCAGCCAACTCGACCTGCCCGCCATTTTAAGATTGCCTCCATTCATCCGTATTCCTGCACATTTACGAAAAGAGTAAGAAGGCGCTTTCTTCTTTATGTATTTCTTAATACATCAGCTTGTCTTGAAGACTTATATCCCTCGCAACGTTACGGACTAAGCCTTTATCTAAATTTGTCTTAACGCAGGCCAAGCAACCTTCGTCCGCGTCGTAGTACGGGTAGCACCCCCTTAACACTTGTTGCGTTGCCTAGCTACACGGTTAACTAGATCCAGGCGCACATTGCCGGACTTTACATAGGGGAACAATTTTAATGCAGTCTTCTAAATCACTCTTTCTTGCGACCGTTGCCTTGATTGCACCGCTCGCCCTTCACGCGGATTCACTTAACACCGTCGGCTCTTTAACCCTGAATGGGCTCACATTCAGCAACTTCAGTTCTGCAATAGAGAGCTCAGGCTCGGCTGACGCGTCTCCGACTCTGGCCAGTCAGATTAGCGTCAATACAATTACGTCGCCGGCACAAGGCATTGAATTCTCCAGCGCGTTCCTGGCGGAAAACGGCTCCTTTGCAGATGTCACGCTTCACTACAACGTGGCGTCTACATCCGGAATTAGTGCCATCGGCCTGGACTTCAATGGATACTTTGAGGGCCTGGGCATTACCTCGGTTACAGAACGTGTTTTCAACGGCAGCAACCTGGTTGGCTCCACGAAGGTCACCTGTGCAAGTTCGGGATGCACGGACGCCGACGAATACAAAACCATTGCGCTAGATGGCACGTATAACAACCTTTCTGTTACCAAGGACATTCAAGTGAATGCTGGTAGCGCTGGCTATGCCGGGTTGAGCTATGTGGACCAGACCTTCACCACGGTGCCTGTTACCGAAGGCGCCGCTACTCCAGAACCAGCTTCTATGGCTCTATTTGGTGTGGGACTCCTTGCTGCTGGTGCGGTTCGTCGCGCACGCAAGTCCGTTAAGGCGTAACGGCAAGTTTGCCTAAAGATCGTAGCGCTTCCATATGGAGTTAACTCCTCCCTACTCCTAATGGATTAAAGGGCCGCACACGCGGCCCTTTTTTTTGGTCTTCCCCGCCAATGCTGTTCCCACCCCTTAGATGCGGATGGAATTGAGCTCGGTAGTGTTGTCATCGGCCGCCGTGCGAACATGTTAGCGATTGCGCGGACAGGCACGTGTCGTGGATCCAGTAAAGACAAGAGTGGGAAGAAGCTTTGTCCGGTGGGCGAGGGAACTGCATTTGTATTTGGGAACGTTCTTCGCGCCGGCGATTTTGTTTTTTGCTTTCACGGGCGCACTGCAAACGTTTGGGTGGCATGAGGGGCGGCCCGGAGAGACTTATCAGCCACCGCGTTGGGTGCGAGTTGTGGCGCAACTCCATAAGAAGCAGACAGCGGCGCTTCCCGTGCCAAGGGAGGGCGCGCGAAAGGCTCCGGATGCGAAGGGTTCTCCGGCGAGAGCGCGGGACCGCGTGGCGACGGTGGCGCTGAAGTGGTTTGTGTTCACGATGGCGGCGGGGTTGATGGTAACGACGGGACTCGGTATATATATGGCCTTCAAGTTCAATCCAAGTTCAAGTCCCGGACGGCGGCGACTGGTCTGGATGTTGCTTGCGCTGGGCGCGGCTCTGCCGATGGCGTTCGTGTTGCTGTAAGTGCGAGTGGCGCGAGTGAGGAACAAGCTGGAGGCGGTGCTCTCAGTGGTGGGGCTGCGCAAGGAATACGCCGCGACGATCGCGGTGGATGGCGTCTCGTTTGAAGTGCGTCGGAATGAGATTGTCGGGCTGTTGGGTCCGAATGGCGCGGGCAAGACGACCACGATCAACATGCTGCTGGGGGTCCTGGAGCCAAGCTCTGGAGCGATTTCGATTGAAGGCGTGGATCTCGAAAAGCAGCGATCGCGGGCGCTGGCGCGCACTAACTTCGCCGCGGTTTACGCGCCCTTGCCGGGCAATCTCACGGTGGCAGAGAATCTGCGCGTTTTTGGATTGATGTATGACGTGCGGGATTTGTCAGCGCGCGTGAGTGCGTTACTGGAGCAGTTTGACCTGGAAAAATTTCGCCATACAAAGTGCGGCGTGCTTTCCTCTGGGGAACAAACGCGTGTGTGTCTTGCGAAGGCGCTGCTGAACCGGCCGCCCCTGTTGCTGCTCGATGAGCCGCCTGCATCGCGCGCTCCAGCGACGGCACCCGATATCCGCGGGAAGATTCGGGAGTGTGCGGGGGCGGGCGCCGGCGGCGAGTAGTGGCCTTCG
>CAXUCT010000464.1:0-812 GCA_964249415.1 uncultured Bryobacteraceae bacterium
TAAGACATTGAATTTTTCTGATTCAGATCTACCTGCACCTGGAATCGCCGGCACCCTGGTAGGACAATATGCGGATGTTTTGGTTACACGCGCGAGTCCCCACAGCCTGGCCGGCGAGCGCCTTCAGGCAGTGAATTGAGAGATTCTTTGGATATCAGCCGCAAGGGAGGAAACGTGGAAGTAGAAATGAAGATTCGTGGTCTCATGATGGACCCCATGACGAATATGCCCATCGTAGTGCTGAAGGATCTAACTGGTGATTCCGTTTTGCCGATTTGGGTTGGCATCTATGAAGCTAATGCAATTGCACTTGAGATTGAAAAAGTAACTACGCCACGGCCAATGACACACGACCTTATCAAGGTGCTTCTGATGGGGTTGGATACTTTGGTGAAGAAGGTGGTGGTGAGTGAGTTAAAGGAGGACACATTCTTTGCATTAATTTGGCTGGAGCGGGATGGAAAGCTGATCAGCGTTGATTCTCGTCCCAGCGACGCATTGGCCCTGGCGCTCCGTCATGATTGCCCGATCTATGTTGAAGAGCGTGTGCTGCAGTCATCTCGCAACTCTGCGACCGTTTCTGAAAAAGTGAATAATGAAGAGCTACGCAAGTGGCTGGAAAATTTAAACGACGAAGACTTAGGCCGCTATAAGATGTAACGTATCCAATCGCCTGATAGTAAAAACAGAAAGCCCCGGCGGAAAGTGCCGGGGCTTTCTATTGGAAACGAGACTTCAGACTTAGCGCCGGTGGGTAGCCTTTCTGGGAGGCGCCGAAGTTTGCACGCCGGGTATTGAAGGATCCTTGAAGG
>CAXUCT010000464.1:822-3059 GCA_964249415.1 uncultured Bryobacteraceae bacterium
ATATAATGGTCTTTTGTAAAACTGTCAGCGACGCCAGAGAAGTCCAGCTTGCTTCCAACTTTCACCTTATCGAGCGCACTCGCCGGGAGCGGGCTGCTGAATTCGAGCGCAGCATCTGCCTTTGCCGGATCTTCTACTCCCAGCGTTACCCTCATCGGCCTATCCGGTGGATCCACTGAAATCACAGTACCAGTAAAATTTCTAATGCCTTGCGCGCCGCCCGGAATCTCGGCATCTTTTACTTTGGAGTCAAAGAATTGCTGGCTCTGATCGGCGGTCAAACTCTGCTTGATGGCGTACCAAAGCTTGAATTGCGGGTCAGAAGCAAATCGCGCGTTGATGTCGGTCGCTTGTTGATTGGCCAAATCCGCTTGACTCGTAATATTCAGCGGACCGGGAGGCAGTGCGTTTGTCTTAGCCTGTGAGAGGATCTGGTGCGCCATCTGAGCTGCCGTGGTAATCCTTGTACGCCTTATTGAAGTAGTCAAGAAGTTGCGTGCGAGTGGCTGCGGGAACAGAAGGCCCAGGCCCCGTGTATTCAGCAGCGCGTGCATACTCGAAGAGCCCCTCGGGATACTTCTTCTCATCGATCAACTGCTTCGCATAAGCGGCGGAAACTGTTCCCTGATCAGGATTGGCTTGCAGGCTTGCCTTATATTCGTTCTCGGCTGTCGCCGTATCTTTCTTCGAACCGGCTTCCCATGCCAAGGCATTGTGCGCAATCGCTAGCGCTTGGCCTTTTGCTTTGGTGAAATCCGCGTCACTGACGCCTTGCGGCTTCGCCTTGGGATCGAAAGCGCTATCGATATTGTCGATTACGCCATGCGCCGCCATATCAACCTGACTCGTGAGATCCGGCGAGGGGCTGGTCCCACCAACAGCCGGGCCCCATACCGTAATCAGGTACATCGCCCGGAAGTTCTTTGGATCTGTCTTTAACAATTCGTTGGCCTTGTCCAGCAGCTTTTGCCGTGCTGTGGGGTCGGAAGGCGCCAACTGACCTAAGGTCGTCACAAAGTAGAGGAGACGTTCCTGCGCGAAATCAGTCTGAGGATACTTGTCTTGCCAAGTGTTCAGCAGATCCAGGCGCGCTTTGGGATCCTGCGTCTGGGTGACCTTGGAATACAAGTCATATTCGCCGCGGTCCTTATAATTCTTCGCTGGCTGTCCGGCAGCCTGCTGACCCGCCGCAGGCGCCGCTTGCCCGGCGGGCGTCGCAGTGGCTATCGGCACAGGGACCAAGCTGGTCACCAGAGCAACCGCGCCAGTCGCCACGACCGGCCTGCTCGCTCTCAAAAAAGAAAACTCCACGACTACCCCCTTAGAAGAATTCTACGTCTTTATGATTCTGGAACCGAACCCATCGAAAGGGCCCAGTTGAAGGTTACTATGGCGTACAACCGGCACCTGAACAACTGGCTGCGCAAAGCCGGAGTATAACCAATAGCTTCTCCACCTGCAACCTTCCTATTACTTTAGATGCCCGGATTCGACAACTTGTTCCCTACCTGACGATAAGACCGCCTTTCGCCCTTCGCGTGCTATCATCCCACCTTCATGCGCTATGCGGACCTGGCGGTCATCGTTACCTACTTGCTATTGATTACGTGGTTCGGAGCGCAGTTTAAGCAGAGTCAAAATAGCCTAAAAGGGTATTTCCTGGGCGGCCGGAATGCGCCGTGGTGGGCCATCGCGTTCTCCATTGTCTCAGCAGAAACCAGCACCTTAACCGTTATCGGAACGCCCGCCCTATCGTTTGGCGGTAACTTCGCCTTTCTCCAACTCATCCTCGGATATCTTATCGGGCGAGTCGTCGTGGTGTTCTTATTTCTCCCTCAGTACTTCCGCGGCGAGATGTTTACCGCCTATGAGTTGATGCAGCGCCGCTTTGGTCCCCGCGTGCGTAAATACACGGCGGGAACATTTCTGCTGCTTCGGGCTCTGGCCGAAGGTGTTCGTGTCTTTGCAGTGTCGCTCGTCATCTCGATTGTGCTAGATACCGGGGAGGTCGCTTCCATCGGCGTAATTGTTTGCCTCACCCTCATCTATACGTTCCAAGGAGGAATGACAGCTGTCATTTGGACCGACGTAGTGCAAATGGTGCTTTACGTCTGCGGGGCTCTGGTCAGCTTTTTTTTGATGCTGCAGCTGATTCCTGGGGGCTGGCCGCATGTCGTCCAGCAAGGTCTGGCCGCGCACAAATTCCAAATTTTCGATTTCGGGTTCTCGTTCTCGGG